>DATCGH010000792.1:0-8813 GCA_036509055.1 Caldimonas sp. | reverse complement strand
CAGCCGCCAGCGTTCGAGGGCCGCGAGGTCGCTGACCGAGCGCCGCGCTTCCTCGGCCTTGATGATCGGGTCGAGCTCGAGCACGCGGGCGACGCAGCGGGCGATCCACTCGTCGTTGTCGCCCACGTACTCCTCGGCCGTCTGCACCCGCTCCACCGGGATCCGCTCGGTGCGCTCGAACCGCTCGGCGGGGTCCACGTGCGCGCCGGCGTGGCCGTCCCGCCGCAGCGCCGCCTCGGCCTCGGCCGCGGCTTCGGGTGCGAGCTGGCCGCGGGTCGGCCAGAGCTTCTCGGCGACATCGAGATAGGTGGCCGGTTGGGCACCGGCCTGCAGGTTGCTCAGGCGCAGGACGAAGCGATCGATCCACTGCTCTCGCGTGACATTGAATTCCATCGCCTCAGCCCTCCGAGTTTGCAGATGCGGCCGGGGCGTCGGACCGCTGCCAGACGCCGCCGATCAGCAACTCGTGCGGGCCGAACTGCGCCTTGTAGGCCATCTTGCCGCTGCGGTCGATCCAGTAGCCGAGATAGACGTGGGCCAGGCCGAGGAGCCGCGTCTGCTCGATCTGCCAGAGGACGTTGTAGGTGCCGTAGCTGGTGCGCGGCTCGGGCTCGAAGAAGGTGTAGACGGCGGACAGGCCGTCGTTCAGCACGTCGAGGATGGAAATCATCTTCAGCACGCCGGTGCCGTCGGCCGAGGGCTCGCGGAACTCGACCAGGCGCGAGTTGACCCGGCTCTGCAGCAGGAACTGGGTGTACTGGTCGACCGAGTCGTGGTCCATGCCGCCGCCGATGTGCCGGCCGGCCTGGTAGCGCAGGTAGAGCTGGTAGTGCTCGGGGACGAAGCCGAGGCGCAGCACCCGCGCCTCGAGGTGGCCGTGCCGCCGTTGCGCCCGGCGCTGGCTGCGCGTCGGCACGAAGGTCGCCACCGGCACCCGCAGCGGCAGGCAGGCACGGCAGCCGTCGCAGTAAGGGCGGTAGGTGAACATGCCGCTGCGCCGAAAGCCGTTGGCGACCAGCCCGGAATAGGCGTCGGCGTGGATCAGGTGGCTGGGCGTGGCGACCTGGGAGCGGGCCATCCGGCCGGGGATGTAGCTGCAGGGGTACGGCGCGGTCGCGTAGAACTGCAGCGAGGCGAGGGGAAGTTCCTTCGGGTGTGTCATCACGACGCGGCATCCTCGGCGGGCGCGCCCGAGATGCCGAGCTGCCGCCACAGGCGCAAATCATAGGTCCAATCCTGGACCGGAGGCATCGCAAGTGCCGTGCCGAGACGCTGCATGAACTCCGACCGCGGCAGCTCCCGGCCGCCGAACGAGGCGAGGTGGGCGGTGCGCTGCTGGCAGTCGATGGTCGCGATGCCGCGGTCGCGGCAGAAGGCAACGAGCGCCGCGAGCGCGATCTTCGAGGCGTCGGTCCGGCGGGCGAACATCGACTCGCCGAAGAACATCCGGCCGAGCGAGACGCCGTAGAGGCCGCCGGCGAGCTCGTCGTCGATCCAGGTCTCGACGCTGTGCACCCGGCCGGCGTCGTGCCAGGTCACGTAGGCGGCGATCATCTCGGGCACGATCCAGGTGCCGGCCTGGCCTTCCCGCGGCGCGGTGGCGCAGGCCTGGATCACGCGGCGGAAGGCGCTGTCGATCCGCACCTCCAGGCGGCCGGCCCCGAGCAGGCCGCGGATCGTCTTCTTCAGCGATCGGGCGAGCCTGAACTCGGCCGGCAGCAGCACCATCCGCGGATCGGGCGACCACCAGAGCACGGGCTGGCCGGCGCTGTACCAGGGGAAGATGCCCTTGGCATAGGCCTCCGTGAGGCGTGCGGGCCCGAGCTCACCGCCAGCGGCGACCAGGCCCGGCGCCTCGCTCGCCAGGCCGAGCGCCAGCTCGGCGTCGGGCAGCGGGTCGGCCGGCCCGCGCAGCCAGGGGATCACGATCGTGCCGAGCGCCGCGCGCCCGGGCTCACGCGGTCGCCGCGACCGGCTTCTTCTGCTTCAGCGCGACCCCGTTTCGCACCGCGACGATCTCGGCCAGGATCGAGACCGCGATCTCGGCCGGCGTGCGGCTGCCGATGTCGAGGCCGATCGGCCCGTGCAGCCGCGCGATCTCGGCGGCGCTGAGGTCGAACAGGGCGAGCCGCTCCTTGCGCTTGGCGGTGTTGCCGCGCGAGCCGAGCGCGCCGACGTAGAAGGCCGGCGACTTCAACGCCTCGAGCAGCACCAGGTCGTCGAGCTTCGGGTCGTGGGTCACCGCCACCACCGCGGTGTGTGGGTCGAGCTGCATCTCGATCGCCAGGTCGTCCGGCATGGCCTTGCTGAAGATCGTGCCGGGCACGTCCCAGGAGAGGTGGTATTCCTCGCGCGGATCGCAGACCGTGATCTCGAAGTCGAGCGCCAGCGCCATCTGCGCCACGGCGCGCGAGAGCTGGCCGGCGCCGATGACGAGCATGCGCCAGCGCGGCCCGAACAGGGCGCGCAGCTGCTTGCCATCGAAGCTGAAGGCGTCGCCGCGCGAGGCCGGCTCGATCCGAACCGCGCCGGTCTCGAGGTCGAGCACCCGCGCCACCAGCTCGTGCCGACCGGTGCGCTCGAGCACGGTGTCGATCCAGCCATAGTCCTCGAGCGGTTCCTGCACCAGGCGCAGGTTGCCGCCGCAGGGCAGGCCGAAGCGGGCCGCTTCTTCCTTGGTCACGCCGTAGGCGATGAGCGAGGGCTTGGCGACCCGCTCGCCGTTTCGCACCCGGTCGATCAGGTCGTCCTCGACGCAGCCGCCGGACACGGAGCCGGCGACCTGGCCGTCGTCGCGCATCGCCAGCAAGGCGCCGGGCGGGCGGGGCGCCGAGCCCCAGGTTTCGATGACGGTGACGAGCCAGACGGCGCTGCCCTGGCGACGCCAGTCGCGGGCCTGCGCGAGCACTTGCAGATCGAGGCTGTCCATCCTGCCATCGTACCGCCGGGAGAAATATTGGTCGACGCCGGGCGGCATGAAAAAGGCCCGCGCGCGGCGGGCCCTGTGGTGGTGGGGACGGCGACCCTAGATCTTGCCCATCACCAGCAGCACGACGACGATCAGGACGATCAGGCCGAGGCCGCCGGTCGGGCCGTAGCCCCAGGATCGGCTGTAGCCCCAGCTCGGCAGGGCGCCGACCAGCAGCAGGATCAGCACGATCAGCAGAATGGTTCCGAGTGTCATCACGTTCTCCTCGTTCTGGCCCGCGGGACGCGGGATCGGTGAGGAGAAGCCTAGGGCCAAGTGCGCGCCCGCCGCGTCATCCGACCGGCACGGGCGGCTGTCGGCCCGCAACGGAACAGGCCGCCGTCGCCGTCCTACAGGCGCTACTGCATGAACCAGCCGTGGCTCACCACCAGCGACTGGCCGGTGAGGGCGTTGCTCGGGAAGGCGGCGAACAGCAGGGCGACCTCGGCGACATCGGCGACGGTGGTGAACTCGCCGTCGACCGTCTCCTTCAGCATCACCTTCTGGATGATGTCGGCCTCGCTCATGCCGAGCTTCTCGGCCTGCTCGGGGATCTGCTTGTCGACCAGCGGCGTGCGCACGAAGCCCGGGCAGATGACGTTGGCGCGCACGCCCTTGCGCCCGCCTTCCTTGGCGATCACCTTGGCCAGGCCGATCAGGCCGTGCTTGGCGGCGACGTAGGGCGACTTCAGCATCGACGCTTCCTTGGAATGCACCGAGCCCATGTAGATGACCGAGCCGCCGCCCTTGGCGTACATGTGCGGCAGGCAGGCCTTGGTGGTGAGGAAGGCGCCGTCGAGGTGGATGGCGATCATCTTCTTCCACTCGGCATAGGTGAATTCCTCGAGCGGATGGACGATCTGGATGCCGGCGTTGCTCACCAGGATGTCGACCCCGCCCCAGGCCTTGACGACCGCGTCGACGGCGGCGTTGACCTGGCCTTCGTCGGTCACGTCGGCGGCGACCGCCATCGCGCTCGCGCCGCGGGCCTTCAGCTCCTCGGCGGCGGCCTGGGCGGCGGCCATGTTCATGTCGGCGATCGCCACCTTGGCGCCTTCGCGTGCGTAGATCTCGGCGATGGCCTTGCCGATGCCGCTGGCGGCGCCGGTGACGAATGCGATCTTGTCCTTCAACTTGCTGCTCATGGCTGGGGAATCCTCGGTGGAGTGCTGGGGGTGATGGTCTTGGTGGCGCCCTTGGACGGCGACGTCATGTCGAACACGTGCACGCCCTGGTCGTGGCGCTCGCGGGCGAGCCAGCGCGGATCCTCGAGCGTGGTCTGGGTGTCGGTCATGCCCGCGGCCCAGTGCTCGAGCATCGAGGCGCGCGAGAACTCGTAGTCCTTGGACTGGCTCTCGTAGTGCTTGCTGCGGTAGATGAGATGGGCGACCGCGACCGCGGCTTCGACCGGCAGGGCGGCGAGGGCCTGGGCATCGGCGTCGTTGCGCAGCGACGGCGGCAGCTTGTCGACCAGGCGGCGTGCCGCCTGCAGCGTCGCCTGGCGGCGCAGCTCGTAGGTCGTGGTCAGGCGGGTCCGGCTCGAGTAGCGGATGTCCTTTTCCCGCTCGCTCGCCTCGGCCAGGTTGGCCGGCATCTCGCCGCGGGCGGCGAACAGGTCGACCTGGAACACCAGCCGCGGCCGCTGGCTTGGCTGGTCGAGCACGTATTGCAGCGGCGTGTTCGAGACCAGCCCGCCGTCCCAGAAGAACTCGCCCTCGATCTCGATTGGCGGAAAGCCCGGCGGCAGGGCGCCGCTCGCCATGATGTGGCGGGCGTCGATCCGCCGGTGCCGGCTGTCGAAGTAGACGAAGTTGCCGCTCTTGATGTTGACCGCCCCGACCGAGAGGCGCACCGCGCCCGAGTTGAGAAGGTCGAAATCGACCAGCTCCTCGAGCGTGCGGCGCAGCGGCTCGGTGTCGTAGTAGCTGATCGCCGCCGGCGTGCCCGGCGGCTGGAACGGTGCCGCCGGCACGCGCGGCGCGAAGAAGCCGGAAACGCCGAACAGCATCGCGATCGTCGCGTTGGTCTCGTTGACGATGTCGCGCCCGCCGGACTCGTTGGTCGGCGCGCCGTAGACCGGGGCACCGAACGGGAACGAGGAGACCATCTCCCAGAACTGGCGCAGCCGCTTCACCCGGTCCTCGGGTCGGTTGCCGGCGATCAGGGCGGCGTTGATCGCACCGATCGAGATGCCGGCGATCCATTCGGGCGTGTGCCGCATCGCCGCGAGGCACTCGTACACGCCGGCCTGGTAGGCGCCGAGCGCGCCGCCGCCCTGGAGGACGAGGATGCAGTCCTCGTGCGCCGGCGACGCCGGCGGGCGGCGCGCGGTCGCGGCGCTCGGTGCGGTCCGTTTCGGCGCGGTGCTTCGGCCGGCGCGCGCGGCCTTCTTCAATGGCGCCAACTGTCGTCGATCCGGTCGAGCCGGCGCAGCAGCCCCGGCCAGATCAGGGCCCCCGGTGTCGTGCCGAGCGTCGCCCTGCGGGCCTGCTCGGCGCCCAGGCGGATGATCGCATCGGGAATCTCGATCAGGTCGCCGTCGCCGATCGAGCCGCCGGCTTGGGCGCGGAGCTGCACGGCGCAACTCGTCTCCAGGGCATACATCGCCTGGAACGCCGCCGCCACCGTCGGCCCGACGGTGAGCAGGCCGTGGTTACGCAGGATGAGGGAGGTGTTCGTTCCGAGGTCGGCGACCAGGCGCGGCTTCTCCTCGTCGTTCAGGGCCACGCCTTCGTAGTCGTGGTAGCCGAGGCTGGCCAGGACGAAGATCGAGAACTGCGAGATCGGCAGCAGGCCGCGCTTCTGCGCCGAGACCGCGACGCCGTTGAGCGTGTGGGTGTGCATCACGCACTGGATGTCGTGGCGCGCCGCGTGCACCGCGCTGTGGATGACGAAGCCGGCCGGGTTGATCGGGAACGGCGTCTCCTGCAGCACCTTGCCCTGGAGGTCGATCTTGACCAGGCTCGAGGCCGTGATCTCGTCGAACATCAGGCCGTAGGGATTGATCAGGTAGTGCTCGGTGCCCGGAACCTTGGCCGTGATGTGGGTGAAGACCAGATCGTCCCAGCGGAACAGGGCCACGAGGCGGTAGGCGGCGGCGAGGTCGAGGCGGGCCTGCCATTCGTCGTCCGAGACCCGCCCTTCGAGGCTGGTGATCATGCGGGAGAGTTCGGCGGGGGCGTTCATCGCGGGCTCCTGCGGCGGCGGGATTCAAAGTATGGACCAGGCGAGACGGGGCTGCGCGGCACGGCTCGGCCGCGGCGACGGGCCTAGACTCGACGGATGACCGAAGCGCAAGACCTGCCGCTCGCCGGCATCCGGGTGGTGGAGTTCACCCACATGGTGATGGGACCCACCTGCGGCATCATCCTCGGCGATCTCGGCGCCGAGGTGATCAAGGTCGAGCCGCTCGGCGGCGACAACACCCGAAAGCTGGTCGGCGCCGGCGCCGGCTTCTTCGCCCTGTTCAACCGCAACAAGAAGAGCATCGCGGTCGACACCAAGGACCCGCGCGGCCGGGAGATCGTCCTCAAGCTGGTCGCGGGCGCCGACGTCTTCAGCGAGAACTTCAAGGCCGGGGCGATGGAGCGGCTCGGCTTCGGCTACGGCGCGCTCTCGCAGCTCAATCCGCGCCTGGTCTACGTCTCGCACAAGGGCTTCCTGCCCGGCCCCTACGACCACCGCACCGCCCTCGACGAGGTGGTGCAGATGATGGGCGGCCTGGCCTACATGACCGGGCCGATCGGCCGGCCGCTGCGTGCCGGCAGCAGCGTCAACGACATCATGGGCGGGATGTTCGGCGCCATCGGCGTCCTCGCCGCGCTCGCCGCCCGGCAGAAGACCGGCAGGGGCCAGCAGGTGCAGAGCGCCCTGTTCGAGAACAACGTCTTCCTGGTCGCTCAGCACATGATGCAGGCGGCGGTGATGGGCGTGCCGCCGGCGCCGATGCCGAGCCGGATCTCGCCGTGGGCGGTGTACGACGTCTTCACCGTCGCCGACGACGAGCAGATCTTCCTCGCGGTGGTGAGCGACACCCAGTGGGCGGTGTTCTGCGAGGCCTTCGGCTTCGCCGACCTCAGGGCCGATCCGCGCCTGGCGAACAACAGCCTCCGGGTCGCGAACCGCGACACCATGATCCCGATGCTGCGCGAGCGCCTGGCCGGGCGGAGCGCCGCCGAGCTGGCGGCGGTGTTCGAGAAGGAGGGCCTGCCCTATGCGCCCATCGTCCGGCCCGAGGAGCTGTTCGCCGATCCGCACCTGCTCGCCACCGGCGGCCTGGCGCCGGTGACCGTGCCGGCCGACGGCAGCCTCGCCGGCCGGCCGATCGAGACCCGCACCGCCCTGCTGCCGCTGACGCTCGACGGCGAGCGCCTCGGCCTGCGCCTGCCGCCGCCGGCGCTCGGGCGGCACACGCGCGAGCTGCTGGTCGAGCTCGGCTACAGCGCCGCCGAGATCGCCGCACTGCACGCCGACGGCGTGGTCGGCGCCCATCCGGAGCAGGCGCCGCCGGCCTCCGAGCCGGCCGACGCCTGAGCGAGCCGCTCAGGGGCTGCAGCGCCCCCGCCAGGTCGCCTCGAAGCGCTCGAAGTCGCTGCGCTCGCCCGGCGTCATGGTCTCCAGGCGCTGCCGCTTCGATTGGAGAATGCGCTTCATCTCGGCGCACTGCTCGCGGTTCAGCTTGTCGCGGTCGAGCTCCAGCCGGGCGGCCCGCTCCTCGCGCTCGCGGGCGTCGCGTTGGCGGTTCCTTTCGTCCTGCAACAGGGTGCGGGCGCGGGACTCCTCGCCGGCGCACTGCTGTCGGTAGGTTTCCAGGAGCTCTTGCTGTGTCGCCCGACTGAGGCCGCGCGACGCGCCGGTGCGCACGCCCTCGCTCAGCTCGGCACAGCGCGGGTTCTGGAACTGCAGGTATTCCGTGGCCTTGTCGGCGGGCTTGGCCTCGCCCGGCAGCGGCGGCAGGCGCGGTTCGCTGCGCGGCACGATGACCGTTCGCGGCGGCGCCGCCGTCCCGTCGCTGCAGGGCTGCACCGACTGCCAGGTGCGGCCGTTCGAAGTGCAGAGGTAGGTGCTCTGGGCCGAAGCGGCCGGGGCTGCACCGGCCAGGATGGCCGCGGCGGCGAGCTGAAGTGCGGTCCCGCAAGCGCGCATCCGCGACCCCGGTGCATGTCGTGGCGCCAGTTTAAGTCGCGAGGGCGGCACCATGAAGGCGGTCAGCGACCGGCGTGCCGTCCGGAACGTGAACGAGTTGCGGCCGGCCCGTGTCGGGCGTCCGCCGCGCGAACCGCGGAGCGGCGTTTCAGGCGGTGAGCATCGCCCGCTGGAAGTCGACCACCAGGCCTTCGGAGACGTCGTCGCGCACGCCCTTCCAGGCGGTCGGCTGAGTCTCGATCTCGGCGATCAGCGAGCGCGGCACGCGCATCGCGTCGCCCACCGTGCGATCGAGGGCGTGCACCCAGGCGAAGATGAGATCGCCGTCCTCGTCGCCCACCAGGCGCAGCTCCAGCTGCCCGGGCACCGGCGACTCGTCGCTGTTCTGCATGACCAGGATCTTCGCGACCTCGAGGGTGCGGTCGTCGATGCCGGCCTGCCGGGCAAGGATCTTCTCGATCAGCGCCGGCCAGCCGAAGACGACCCGCGGGTCGACCTTCTTGCCGAGCACCACGGCCTCCTTGGTGGCGTTCTTGCCGAGGGTCGAGTCGAAGATCGCGGCGGCCTTTGCCCCCCACTCCTGCCATGCGGGGCGCTTGTCGACCGGGTAGACGAAGATGTACTGGCCGCGGGCGAAATCGATGTAGGTGAACTCGGGCTCCGGGCGGAACGCCGTGGCGCAGGCCGGGCAGACCTTGCG
>DATCGH010000791.1:0-2002 GCA_036509055.1 Caldimonas sp. | reverse complement strand
GCGGATCGCGCTCTCGAAGGCATTGGCGGTGGTGGTGGGACGGAGCTTGACGTCGATCTGCGCCTCGATCGTCAGGCCGAGGGCGGCCGGATCGACGACGGCGTGAACGCCGCGAATTACGCCGCTCTGGGTGAGCTTGCGCACCCGGTCGGCAACGGCATTGGCGCTCAGGTGGACAGCGGCACCGATATCGGTGAAGGAGCTTCGACCATCGTTCTGCAGGATTCTGAGTATTTCTCCGTCAATCTTGTTCATGAAGAGATTTTCACATGCAAAGTTCGGAATTGGCCGCGTATTTTGCCGCCAAATGCGGTGCCTGTCGGCTCATACTGACTCCCGCAACGAAGCCGGCGTGCCGGCCATTGGGACCATGCAGGATTCGATCGAAGCCGACTTGCTCGCCGCCCACCTTCTGCCGTTCGCGCGCGAGCGGGCGGCGTGGACCGACGCCTACATCACCGCCATGTCACGCGCCGATCCGGCCGCCTCGGTGGAACGCGTGGAGCGGGCGGCGGCTGCCGCCTGGCGCTCGCACGGCTGGGCGCACCCGGTCGTGATCGCCCACCTGGAGCACGCGCTCGGCCCGCTCGACGACGACTGAGCTCAACCCGCCTTTTCCGGGGCAGCCGCGATCGTTGTCGGTTCCTCTGTCGCCGCCACCCGCAGTTCCTCGGTCGCCGCCAACAGCGCCCGGGCCCGGTCCGAGGCTCTCCGGTTCCAGCGCAGGTTCTCGGGCGAGACCGTCTCGGCGATGAAGACTTCTCCGACCGGGATGCCTGAGTTGATGGTCGTCGGGCCGGCGCGGGCGGTGTCGCGCGACTCGGCAGCGAGCGCCGCCGGCACGGTCGATGCGAGGCCGTGCGGGCGCGTGCCGGTACCGCGTCCATGGGCGACGAGCAGGTCGAGGCCGACGATCGGATGATTGCCTTCCATCTCCTCGAGCAGCCGGTTCTGCAGCCGGTCGAGGCGAAACGGCGCCGCGGTCCGGCGTGCATCGACCAGGTAGAGAACGCACTCGCGCGGCGCGCCGCTCTCGTTGGGCACGCCGCCCAGCAGCGAATCGAGGCGCTCGAGCGCGGCGATGCTGAGGCCGGCGTAAAGCTGCTCGAACTGCCGGTTGTCGGAGCTCCCCGCCGTCCACTGGCGGACGACGAGGAAGGCGCCCGTCGACCGGGGGTCGCCACGCGCCGAACCGCAGACATAGAGGTCGGCCTGGGCCTGGGAGACGAAGGCCTCGCCCACGCCGCGCAAGTTGACCTCGACGGGCCACGTGCCCACCACCCGGTGCTCCGACTTGATCTCGACCTCCAGGCCGAACGGAGCGGCCGCCGACAGTAGCCGCTCGACGATGAACGGCAGCGGCGGTCGCAGGGGCGCCGCGACGGCGGTCAGGCGGCCGATGGCGGCGTTGGTCGCTGCGGCGTCGTGGCTGGCCCCTGCGGCATCCTCGGCCCGCATGCGGAGCGGGAACTCGATGTCGAGCGGAGCCGCTGCGGCTGATTCGGAAGGTGCGGTCACGGCGGAAAGATAACTCGGCAAGCGCCGGCGTGCACACCCGAACGCACGAATGCGGGGCCCCGGGTGAGACCGACTGTCCGGGGTTGGCAGCACGGCCGGTCCTGAGCAAATAGGCGCGGCCCCGAAGGGCCGCGCTCCTGAAGCCCGGTCCAGGCGGACCATCTCGGCGGCTTGCGCGGTCGGGCGATGAAGCCGATCGCACCCCTCACCTACCACTGAACCGAAATGACCTCGCGCAGCGCTGCGTCTTTGTCATGGCCGACGATAGCGACACCAGCCAAAAAAGGGGAACTGCCGGCATGACACGGCTCAGCCATTGCATCGTGCATGTGGGCACGCACAAGACCGGTACCACCTCCCTCCAGAACGTACTCGCCTCGCACCGGGCGGAGTTGGCCGCATCGGGATTCTTCTATCCCGCGTTGAAGGACAGCACCCGCAACCACAACCCGCTGGCACACAGGCTGGCGACCTGCACCGACGA
>DATCGH010000790.1:0-3961 GCA_036509055.1 Caldimonas sp. | reverse complement strand
GCGGCGGCGCTCGAACAGCGTGGGCCGCGAGAACATGAGCAGCAGCAGCGGGATGTCGCGGTTCGCCGTCTCGAGGTGGTCGATGAAGTCGAGCGAGGCGTCGTCGGCCCAGTGGAGGTCGTCGAGGCGGACGATGAGCGGGGCACCGCCCTGCAACGCCATGCGCCGCAGGGCGTGGGCGGCGGCGTGAAAGCCGCGCTGGCGGATCTGCCGGGCGTCGTCGAGGATGTGCACGACGTGCGGGCTGCGGCGGTAGTCGAGCCCGATGAGCTGCCCGAGCAGGTGCACGTGCGCTTCGGCCTCGTGCGCGCCCTCATCGAGGAAGAACGGCATGAGCTGCGTCTCGAGCTTGCGCCGCGCCTCCTCCATCCCGTCGCCGTCGAGGATGCCGAAGCGCCAGGCGAAGAGGTCGCGCAACAGCGCGTGCGGCTGGCTTGGGCTTTGCGGCGTGGCGCGCGCCTGGAACGCGCGGAAGCGCTCGGGACGCGCCTCGGCCCAGGCGTCGAATTCGTACAGCAGGCGGCTCTTGCCCACGCCCGCCTCGCCCACCACGAGCACGCGCTGCAGGCCGGCGCCCGGAGCGGCGACGCGGTGGAAGGCCGCCTGGAGGGCCTGCAGCTCGGCGGTGCGGCCCACCATGCGGGTCTCGACGCCCTCGATGCCGCGCGTGGCCACGCGGAAGGCGCGCGGACGGGCGCGCAGGACCAGGCAGGTCGCGAGCGGCACGTCGACGCCCTTGGCCCGCAGCGGCGGTTGCGGCTCCACGTCGAACAGCCCGCGCACCTGCGCGAAAGTGTCGTGGCTGATGCGCAGGCCGCCCGGCGGCGCCGTCTGTTCCATGCGCGCGGCGATGTTCACGGCGCTGCCGCGGATCGTGAGGTCGTCGTCGACGCCGCCGCCGATCAGCACGCCGCCGCTGTGGACGCCGACCCGGAGATCGAAGCCGGCGTGGCCGTGGGCGACCAGCACTTCGGCGCCGAGCGTCCGGCCGAGCACCAGCAAGGCCAGGCCGCACCGCACCGCCCGCTCCGCATCGTCTTCGGCAGCGCCGTCGGCACCGAAGACCGCGAGGACGCTGTCGCCTGCGTACTCCAGCACCTTGCCGCGATGTGCCTCGACGATGGCGGTCGCGCGTGCCAAGGTTCCGTTCATGACCGCGGCCACCTCCTCGGCGTCGAGCTGTTCCGCCAGAGCGGTGGAACCCACCGCATCCATGAAGAGGATGCTCAGGTGCCTGAGGGCGGGCGCGGGATGCCCGTCCGCTCCGGCGGCGCGCAGCGTCGCCAGCCGGTCGCGCAGCGGGCCCAGCGCCGCGTCGACGACGGCCTCCCCCAGCAGGGCGCGTTGCGACTCCAGTCCCTGGATCGTCGCTTCCAGCTGCTGAAGCTCGGAGGCCATGGCGGGCAAGCATAGCAACCGCCTGCGCCGTCGAGCTGCTTCGCGCCACGGAGATCGGCGATCTGCGTCCGGCCGAGACCGTCGCGCGATGGCTCCAACGGGGGCTCCCCGGACGCGTGACATTGACCACGGTTCCCGCCGACAATTGAGGGTCGCCCCGACCGCCTCCGCGGTCACCGGCGCCCTGGGGGTAGGTTTTTGAGGGTATGTATGCGCCGCGGCGTGCCAGGATGCAATGACCGACGGGGGTTCGCGGCCCGGAAACGATTCCCTTCACCCGCTCCACGCTCTCATTCCGTCACCATGCCCCAACCTCCCCGACCTCCGGGGCTGCACCTGCCGACGGCGCGATGAGCGAGATCAAAGCCCTGCTGCTCACCGACGTTGTCGACAGCACCCGTCTGGCCGAGACGCTCGGCGACAGCGCGATGGCCGAGATCTGGGCCGCGCACGACCGGGTCTCGCGGGCCTTGCTCGGCCCGTGGCGGGGGCGCGAGATCGACAAGACGGACGGCATGCTGCTGCTGTTCGACAACGCCGCCGACGCCGTCGCCTACGCGATGGAGTACCACCGCGCCATGGCGAGCCTGCCGACGCCGCTGGCGGCGCGCGTCGGCTTGCACGTCGGGCCGGTGATCCTGCGCGAGAACGCGGCCGAGGACATCGCCCGGGGCGCCAAGCCGCTCGAGGTCGAGGGACTGGCCAAGCCGATCGCCGCCCGGGTGATGGCCCTGGCCCGCGGCGGGCAGACGCTGCTCTCCGCCGCTGCCCGCGAAGACCTCGGCAAGACTCCCCACCGGCTGGTCTCGCACGGGCACTGGCAGGTCAAGGGGGTGTCCGATCCGATCGAGCTGTTCGAGATCGGCGAGCAGGACGCCCGGTTCGTGCAGCCCGCCGACGGCGAGAAGGCGCATCGCGTCGTCTGGATGGGCGACTGGTGGCTCCCGGTCAACGAGATCCCGAACAACCTGCCCTTTCAGGCGACGTCCTTCATCGGCCGCGAGCGCGAGCTGGCGGAGGTCAAGCGCCTGCTCGGCGGATCACGACTGCTGACCCTGCTCGGCATGGGCGGGCTGGGCAAGACCCGCCTGTCGCTCCAGGCCGCGGCGGAGCAGATCCACGATTTCCCCGATGGCGTCTGGTTCCTCGACCTGGCGCCGATCAGCGATCCGGGCCTGATCGTCAGCGAGACGGCGCAGGTGCTGGGCGTGCGCGAAGAGCCCGGACGGCCACTGCTGCAGACCGTGTGCGCGCACCTCAAGAACCGCCGCACCCTGCTGATCCTCGACAACTGCGAGCACGTGATCAAGGCGTCGGCGCAGATGGCCAGCGCCATCCTCAAGGTGGCGCCCCACGTGCGTCTGCTGGCCTCGAGCCGCGAGCCGCTGCATTCGCCGGGCGAGCAGTGTTATCCGGTGCTGCCGCTGCCGGTGCCGGCGCGCGGCGACGGCCTCGAGGCGCTGGCGCGATCCACGGCCGTGCGCCTCTTCGTCGACCGGGCGCAGCTGCACAAGCCCAGCTTCGTTCTCAACGAGCGCGAAGCCCCGGTCGTCGCCGAGCTCGTGGCCAGGCTGGAAGGCATTCCGCTGGCGCTCGAGCTCGCCGCGGCGCGGATCCGCTCGCTCTCCGTCGCCGACATCAACGCCCGCCTCAAGGATCGGTACAAGCTGCTGACCGGCGGTTCCCAGGTGCTGCAGGAGCGGCAGCAGAACCTGCGCGCCCTGGTCGACTGGTCGTACGAGCTGCTCACGCCGGAGGAGCAGATGGTGCTCGACCGGCTCGGCGTGTTCGTCGATGGCTTCGACCTGGCCGCGGCCGAGGCGGTTTGCGGCGGCGAGCCGCTGGCCAGCGAGGACGTGCTCGACCTGCTCGGATCCCTGGTCGAGAAGTCCCTCGTGATGCTCCAGGAACGCGACGATGGTGCGCGCTATCTCATGCTCGAGACGATTCGCGAGTACGCCCGCGAGAAACTGGCGCAGCGCGGCGACGACGGCGCCGCGGCTGCGGTGCGGCACTGCGACCACTATTTCGCGCTGGCCAAATCGGCGCGTGATGGCCTGACAGGCCCGCAGCAGGCCGACTGGCTGTGGAAGGTCGAGGTCGAGCACGACAACATCCGCAGCGCCGTCTCTCTCTCGCTTACGGGTGGCGTCGATCCGTTCATCGCCGTCAAGTTCGCGGTTGCGATGCAGGGCTTCTGGATCCTGCGCGGCTACTCGACCGAGGGCCGCAAGGTCCTGCAGGCGGCGCTGGCACTGCCCGCGATCCAGGCGTCGCCGATCGCCCAGGCCTTTGCGCTCTACGTCGGCGCGGCCCTGGCCGAGAGCCAGAGCGACCATGCCGAAGCGCGAAAGATGCTCGAGACTTGCCTCGAATTGAGGCGGGGCCTGGGCAGCGAGGTCGACATCGCCGCCACCCTGTCGACGCTGTCGCTCGCCCGGCTGCAGGGCGGCGATGCAGACGAGGCGGCCGCGGGCGAGAACGAGGCCCTGCAGATCTTCAGGCGTCTGGGCGACCGCGTCGGCGAGGCGATCTGTCTGCTGCACCTCGGCCAGATCTGCCT
>DATCGH010000789.1:0-2913 GCA_036509055.1 Caldimonas sp. | reverse complement strand
ACCCTGGCCGGGCAGTGCCGCTTTCGCGACTGCCGCCACGGCGACGAGCCCGGCTGCGCGGTGCGCGAAGGGGTCGACCCGGATCGCCTGCGCAACTTCCACAAGCTGCTGCGCGAGACCCGGCGCGATTCGCTGACCTGGGTCGAGCGGCGGCAGCAGCTCTCCGCCTGGAAGTCGCGCGGCAAGGACACGCGGATGCGGATGAAGCTGAAGCGCGGCGACGGCTGAGCCGCGGCGCATTGGCCGCCGCTGCGGCGCTATGCAGCCGTCGCTGCGCAGCGGTCGTCAGCGCGCCGTCGTCAGCCGATCGCGTTGCGCCAGGGCCGGGAAGAGCCGCACCCAGGCGCCGGCGACCAGCAGCGTGCCGAGGCCGCCGAGGACGACCGAGCCCACCGGACCGAGCCAGGCCGCGGTGACGCCCGATTCGAATTCGCCGAGCTGGTTCGAGGCACCGATGAAGACCGAGTTGACGGCGCTGACCCGGCCACGCATCTCGTCGGGCGTGTCGAGCTGCACCAGCGACTGGCGGATGACGACGCTGATCATGTCGGCCGCGCCGGTGACGACGAGCGCGAGCAGCGACAGCAGGAACGAGGTCGAGAGGCCGAACGCGAGGGTGGCAGCACCGTACACCGCCACCGCCACGAGCAGCACCCGGCCGGCGCGGCGCGTCACCGGCCAGCGGGTGAGCAGGATCGAGGTGACGAAGGCACCGACGGCGGGCGCGGCGCGCAGGAGGCCGAGGCCCCAGACGCCGACGTCGAGGAGGTCGCGGGCGAAGATCGGCAGCAGCGCGACCGCGCCGCCGAACAGCACCGCGAACAGGTCGAGCGAGATCGCGCCCAGCACCACCGGCCGGTCGCGCACGAAGCGCACGCCGCCGAGCAGGGTCTCGATCGAGATCGCCTTCTTCACCCGCGCTGCCTGCTGGTAGCGGACGCCGAACACGAGCACGCCGGCGACGACGAAGAGGAAGGCGCAGGTGGCGTAGACGGTGGCCGGACCGGCGGCGTAGACGAAGCCGCCGATCGCCGGCCCGGCGACGATCGCGCCCTGCGCGCCGGCCGCGCTGAACGCCAGGCCGCGCGGCAGGAGCGAGGGCGGCAGCACCATCGGCGTCAGCGCCTGCTGGGTCGGCAGCTGGAACGCGCGCACGGTGCCGACCGCGATCGAGACGACGAACAGCATCTCGCGACTGACCGCGTGCGTCGCCGAGCCCCAGATCAGCACGCCCGCGACCGCCGTCTGCGCCGCCATGCAGGCGGCGACGATGCGGCCGCGGTGCAGCCGGTCGATCACCTGCCCGGCGACCAGCACCAGGGCCAGCGCCGGCAGGAACTGCAGCAGGCCGACCAGGCCCAGGTCCCAGGCGCTGTGCGTCAGGTCGTACATCTGCCAGCCGAGGGCGACCAGCAGCATCTGGTTGCCGGTGACGCCGGCGAGGCGCGAGAACCAGAGGCGCATGAAGGCGCGGTGGCGGAACAGCGCCGCGGTCGGCCGCGCCAGCGGCGCGTGCTCAGTGGGCGGTGCGACGGTCTCGGCCCGATCCTCGGTGTCGCCCTGCGGCGGCAGGGGCTGGAGGTCGCGGCGGGCCGGCGACGCGTCAGCCGGCGGCACCCTGCATCTCGCCCGAGGCGAGGATCGTGACCCCGGGTTCGCCGCGGGCCGTCGCCGCGATCAGCGCCGCGGCGACGTCGGCGGCGGCGATCGGCCTCACGGCGCGCGGCACGACCCGGCTCAGCGGCCGGGAAAAGCGCATCGCCAGCGCTTCCATGCGCCGCACCGGCTGGCCGAGCGCTTCGCGGTCGCCCAGGAGGAGCGAGGGTCGGGCGATCGTGACCGAGGCGTAGCCGAGCCCGGCGACGGCGGCTTCGGTCTCGCCCTTGACCCGGTTGTAGAAGACGCGCGAGCCGGCGTCGGCACCGAGCGCGGAAACAAGAGCGAGGCGGGTCGCGCCGGCCGCCCGCGCGGCGCGTGCGGTCGCGATCACGGCGTCGAAATCGACGGCGCGAAACGCCGCTTCGGAGCCGGCGGCGGCGATGGTCGTGCCGAGGGCGATGAAGACGTCGTCGACCGCGGGGACCGTGTCCCCGAGCCGCGCGAAGTCGACGACATGCGGTCGCAGGCGCGGATCGGCGCCGAGCGCCGGCACGGGCCGGCGCAGCAGCAGATCGACCGACGCGTGGCCGCGCAGCAGGAGCGGCAGCATCGCCCGGCCGACCAGGCCGGTGGCCCCGGCGAGCAGGGCGCGACGGAGCGGGGCTTTCGACGCCATCGGCTCGCCGACCCCGGACGCCGCCCTGTCCTCAGCGCTTGGGCGAGACCAGGCGGGCCGGCGGACGACCGCCGCCGCCTCCGCCCGAGCGACCATCGCGGGCCGGGCCTTGCGGCCGCGGCGGCGCCTGACGATGCGAGCCGCCGGCGTGGTTGCCGTTGCCGGCATGTCCGCCGTTGCTCGGCTGGCCACCGTTGCCGGCGTGGCCACCGCCATGGCTCCGGCTGCCACCGTGGCCACCGTAGCCGCCACGCGAATCACCACGCGAATCGCCGCGGGGTCCGCCGCCCGACGAACGGCGCATGCCGCCGCGGCCGGCGCCTTCGCCGATCACCATCCGGCCGAGCACGATCGGCTCGGGCCGCTCGTGCGTCGGCGGTTCGAAGCCGGGAACGATCTCCTTCGGGATCTCGTTCTTCGTCAGCCGCTCGATGTCGCGCAGGAAGCCGTTCTCGTCGACGCAGACGAGCGAGATCGCCTCGCCCTTGGTGCCGGCACGGCCGGTGCGGCCGATCCGGTGCACGTAGTCCTCGGGCACGTTCGGCAGCTCGAAGTTGACGACGTGCGGCAGCTGGTCGATGTCGATGCCGCGGGCGGCGATGTCGGTCGCGACCAGCACCTGCAGGTCGCCCTTCTTG
>DATCGH010000788.1:0-5597 GCA_036509055.1 Caldimonas sp. | reverse complement strand
TCCACCTCGGCGTCGAGACCCGCCTTGACGCTGTCCTTGTTGTCCTTGTCCTTCTTGAGATAGGCGACGCTGGCGCTGATCTTCTCCTCGGTCGCTTTCGCCGTGACCGTGACCTTCTCCTGGAGCTTCTTCCAGGCGAGGTTGAACTCGGCCTCGCGCTTGTCGAAGTCGGCGGTCAGGTCCGCCTTGATCTCCTCGCCGTTCTTCTTCTTGCTCTCCAGCTCGAGCTTCGCCTTGTCCCGGTCCGCCTTGAGCTTCAGGACCGTGGACGCTTCGTCGCTGATCTTCTGCCATTGCCCGCGCAGTTCGGGATCGAAGTCCTTCCAGCCGTCGTTCGACACCTGGATGGTGAAGTCGTTGTTCTTCAATGACACCGAGGCGCCGCCCTTGTCGGCGGCGGCATCGACCTGCCCGGCCGGCGTGGCCACCGACAAGGCCGCGCCTTCGATCGAGAGCTGCACCACCCCGCCGCTGATCTTGACGCTGACGCCGGACGGCAACTCCGACATGTAGGCCGCGAGCAGGCGGTCGGAGTTCACCGTGGCCAGGTTCTTCCCCGTGGAGAGCGCCCAGCCGATCTCGCCGCCACGCGACTTCACCGTCGACTGCACCACGTCCATGAGCGACTTCGCCGAGGGCAGCTTGCCCTTCAGGTCGGGCACCTTGACCGAGGTCTGCTTGACCCACTGCGACAGCCCCGCGACCTCGGGAAAGCGCTTGCGCACCTCGGTCATGATGGTGACGTAGCTCGCCCTCGCCAGCTCGTCGCTCGGCAGCCCGGCGACGTAAGCCTTGACGTCGGCGAGCGCCTGGTTCATCCGTATCAGCGTCTGCTCGGCTTCCTTCTTGTCCTTCACCGCCTGCTCGGCAAGTGCCTGCTGCATGATCCGCAGCCTGTCGGGATCGTTCAGGTTGATCGAGAACGGCTTCTTCGGCACCGCGGCGTCGGCGTTCGGGACGTCGTACTCGCTGCCGCGCGCCGCATCGAGAGCCTCTGTCGGTGCCCCCGGCGCGGCGCCGGCGACCGCGCTATTCACGCCCAGGCCCTCGAGCCACTTGCGCTGTGCTTCGGTGATGGTGCCCATAGGGATTCCCGGGGTTGAATCGCCGCAATATTGAGCGCCGCGGTGCTGCCTGCCTGCGCTTCCGGCCGCGAGCATATAGTGCGGCCGGCCGAAGTCCTCACTCGCCCAAAAGGGCGTTACCGGCTCGCGTCATCGCATCGAGAACCGGTCCCGCTGGGCCTGGGCACAGGCGTTCATGACCTGAAGGCTTCGCACCACCGCCTCGTTGCCGATCACGAACGGATGGACCTGCATGCCTCCCCGCCGCATCGCCTCCATCTTCGCGATCGAGTCATCGTAGGACGGATGGTTGGAGATCATCACGTCGATCCCGCGCTCCCTGGCGACGTCGGCCATTCGCCGGGTGGCGCTGATGTAGCTCTCCAGCCGCGGCAGGTCCTTGCCGAAGTTGAAGGCGGTGCCGCCCCAGAGCAGCGCGCGGTGGGTCTTCCCGCCGACGGTCACGTCGAAGACCAGCGTCAGCGTTCCCTCGGTGTGGCCCGGTGTCAGGTAGGCGGTGACGGCCGTATCGCCGAGGACGAGCCTGCTGCCGTCGCTCATCTTGCGATCGCGCGCGGCATCGAACCGGGGCGGCCGGCCCCAGAGCGCGGAGTCGAACTCCAGCCGCCCTTCGGCCTGACGCCAGTCGGCTTCGCTCATGACGACCGCGGGCTTGTAGCGCGGCCGCAGATAGTCGAGGCCGCCGTAGTGGTCGCCGTGCGCATGGGTGACGATGACGAAGCGGATGTCTGCCGGATCGAGGCCGACCTTGCGCATGCCCTCGTCGATCAGCTGTCGCGCCTCGTCGGCGTTGTTCAGGGCGTCGATCAGGATGACGCCCTGCGACGTCCGGATCGCCCAGGCGCTCACCCACGACGAGCCGACGAAGTAGAGGTTCTCGAAGACCCGGCCCGGATCCGGCGAAGGCCGACCGATGACGGCCGCCAGCAGCTTATCGATCGACGCCTGGTCCGGACGGATCGCCGGCGCGGCGTTGCAGAGGGTGAGGAGCGGCTTCAGGTCGTTGGCGGCGAGCCGCTGCGCTTCGGCGACATGCGCCGCCACGGTCTCGGGCGAGGGTGGCGGCGGCGTTTGCGCACACCCGGCCGCGACCAGCATCGCGGCGATCGCGACGGCGTTGACGACAAGCGATTTCATCTGCGGTTCCTTCCCTGGCCGGGTCGCGTCGAATGAATCATCTTCGCTCCTTCCGGTCCTTCCGATCCTCCCAATCCTCCCACTTCACCCCCTCCGCCTCGACGTAGCTGCTCACCGCCTCGCCGATCGTCGCGAAGAAGCGCTTCTCGCCGAGACGGCGAAAGAGCCCGAAACGCTTGAGCTTGTCCTTCACCGGGTCCTTCATCTCGGCGAAGCAAAGGTCGATGCCGGCGGCGTGCAAGGTCTTGTCCAGCTCCTCGACGACGTCGGCCGCCGTCACGTCGACGCTGGTCACCGGCTCCGCTCCCACCACCAGCCAGCGAACCGGCGTCGGCGACGCGGCCACCGCGTCGAGCACGCGGTCGTGGAAGAACTCGGCGTTGGCGAAGAACAGCGGCGCGTCCCAGCGAAAGAGCACCAGTCCCGGCACGACCCGCGCCGACGGATAGCGGCCGATGTCGTGGTAGCCCTTGACGCCGTCCACCCGGCCGAGCACCGCCGAATGCGGACGCCAGCCGTCCCAGAGAAACTCGATCACGGCAATGACGATCGCCAGGGCGATTCCCTGGATCGGTCCCAGCACCGCCACGCCGACGAGACAGGCGATCGACAGCCAGAACTCCCAGCGCTGGATGCGATGGATCCGGCGCAGGTCGCGGATCTCGAACAGGGCGAGCGCAGAGGCGATCACAACGGCGGCCAGTGCCGCCTTGGGAAGGGTGGCCAGGAGATCGGGACCCCACATCAGGAGGCACGCCACGGCCACGGCACCGACCACCGCGGCGAGCTGCGTCTTCGCCCCCGCGGCCTCGGCCACCGGGGTGCGCGAGGCGCTGGCGCTGATCGGGATGCCGTGGAACAGTCCCGCCGCCAGGTTGGCCGCACCGAGCGCGACCATTTCCTGGTTCGGATCCGAGGGCCTGCCCGCCTGCGCGGCGTAGGCCCGCGAAAGCACGCTGGTGTCGGCAAACGAGATCAGCGCCGCAGCGACGCCGGCCATCAGCACCGGCGCGATGTCGCTCGCGCGAATCATCGGCAGCGAAAAGCCGGGCAGGCCCTGCGGCAGCGAGCCGAGCACCGGAACGCGCGTGGATAGATCCAGTGCCGCCACCGTCACCGCCGCGCCGACGACGGCCAGCAGGACCGCGGGCAGGCGGCGCACCCGCTTGAGCAGCAGGATCGCGGCGAGCGTGCCGGCGCCGAGCGACAAGGCGAGCCCGTTCACCTTGCCGTTCATCACGCCCTCGAAGAAGCTCCGACTCTCGTCGAGCAGGGAGTCGCCGCTGCCCGAGAACCCGAACAGCGCCGGCAACTGGCTGACCAGTATCGTGAGGGCGATGCCGTTCATGTAGCCGTAGCGGATCGGTTTGGACAGCAGCTCGGTGACGAAGCCGAGGCGAGCGATACCGGCCAGCACGCACACCGTGCCGGAGACGAGTGCCATCGTGGCGGCCAGCGCGATCGCCCGCTTCGGGTCACCGCCCGAGAGCGGCAGCACCACCCCCAGGATCAGGGCGACCAGGGCCGAGTCGGGGCCGAGGACGAGCACCTTGCTCGGGCCGAAGAGGGCATAGGCCAGGAGTCCGAAGATGGTCGCGTAGAGGCCGGCGATCGGCGGCACGCCGGCGGCGACCGCGTAGGCGATGCCGACGGGCACGAGCACCGCCGTCAGCACCATGCCGGCCACGAGGTCGTCGCGCAGCCAGCCCCGCTCGTACTCCAGGAGCGTGCACAGACCCGGCAGCCAACGCCTCCAGCCAGACGCGGCATCTGCGGACCGCGGCAGCGCCGCCCGAGCCTGCGCGTTCGTCTTGCTCGCGCGGGACCTCCTGCCCATGGCCGCTACGGGAGCGGGTGAGCGGCCCGTAGGGCAGGGTCGACTGCCGGCTCCTGAGCCACGTCGACCCACTCCGCGTTCGCGAGCTGCGCCAGCCGCTCCGGCGCAATGCGCATGGCGTGATGCGTGTCGCCCGCTGCCGGCACGACCATCCGGAAGCGGCGCAGCGACACGTCGGCATAGACCCGCAGCGGCTGCGGCAGCCCGATCGGGCAGACGCCGCCCACGGGGTGGCTCGTCGCCGCCAGCACCTCCTCGGCATCGAGCATCTTGGCCTTGGCGCCGAACCGGTCCTTGTACTTGCGGTTGTCGAGCCGCGACTCGCCGCTCATCACCAGCAGGATCGGCTCGCCGTGCAGGCGCAGCGACAGCGTCTTGGCGATCTCCGCCCCGGTGACGCCGTGCGCCGCCGCGGCGAGCGCGACCGTGGCGGTGCTGGTCGTCGCCGCGAGGATCTCGATGTCGGGCGCGTGCCCGGCGAGAAAGGCGCGAACGGACTCCAGGCTCATCGCTCGGCCATCGCCATCGAACGTGCCTTCACAGCGTGCTCACCAGGTGCCCGCCATCGACCGGAATCACCGCACCGGTCATGTACGACGAGGCGTCGGAAGCGAGGAGCAGCAGCAGCCCGTCGAGCTCGCGAGGCTGGCCGACGCGCTGCTGCGGGATGCGGGCGACGATCGCCTGGCCCACCGGCGAGCGCAGCAGGTCGCGGTTGATGTCGGTCTCGAAGTAGCCGGGGGCGATGGCGTTGACGCGGATGCCGTGCTCGGCCCATTCGAGCGCCAGCGCCTGCGTGAGCTGCAGCACTGCGGCCTTGCTCGCCGCGTAGGCCGCGACCTGCGCGCGCACCCGCAGGCCCAGGATCGAGGCGATGTTGATGATCGTGCCGCCCGTGCCGGCGCGCACCATCTCCCGGGCGCTCGCCTGGGCGACGCGGAACACGCCCGAGAGATTGACGTCGAGCACGCCGCGCCATTCGACTTCGCCGAGCTCGAGGCTGGGCGCGCGGGCGACCGTGCCGGCGTTGTTGACGACGATGGCCGGCACGCCGAGCTCGGCGCCGATCCGGGCGATGGCGTCGGCCACGCTCGCCGGCTCGGTGACGTCGAGGGCGAAGGCACGCACGTCGTCGGGTCGGCCGATGGCGGCGCCGATCTCGGTCGCCACCGTTCGCCCGAGATCGATCCGCCGTCCGGCCAGGGCGAGCTTCGCGCCGTGCGCCGCCAGCACGCGGGCGAAGTGCAGGCCGAGGCCGCCGAAGGCACCGGTGACGAGAGCGGTCCGGCCGGCCAGCAGGTCCGGAAGGTAAGGAGAGCTCGCTGCCATGCAAATCCTCGTGGAAACTCGGGCCGCCGCGGGCGAAGCGTCGGCTACGCAAGTCGGCCGATGCCCTCGGCGAGCTACTTCTTCGCCGGCCGCGCCAGCGCCTCCGCCTTCGCCAGGTCGACGCCGGTCGCGAGCTGCTTCAGTTCCGCCATCTCGACATTGGTGCCGGCGGCGCCGATCGCCAGGCCGTTGCCGAGCACGATCGTCAC
>DATCGH010000787.1:0-5434 GCA_036509055.1 Caldimonas sp. | reverse complement strand
CGACCCGGGCCGCCGGGCGCGCTGCCGCATGAGCGCTATCGCCTCGACGCCGGCGGAGGCGCCGCTGGCGCAGCCGGCGTCGCCCGCCGAGCTGTTCTTCACCTTCAACCGCCTGGCGCTGCAGGGCTTCGGCGGCGTGTTGGCGATCGCCCAGCATGAGCTGGTCGAGCGCCAGCGCTGGCTGACCCGGCAGCAGTTCGTCGAGATGCTCTCCTTGAGCCAGGTGCTGCCCGGGCCGAACGTCGTCAACCTGGCGCTGATGCTCGGCGACCACTTCTTCGGCTGGCGCGGCGCCCTCGCCTCGCTCGGCGGGATGCTGCTGGTGCCGCTGGTCATCGTCCTGGCGCTGACCGCCGCCTACGCCGAGTTCTCGCGCATCGCGGTCGTCGCCGGCGCGCTGCGCGGCATGGGCGCGGTCGCCGCCGGCCTGGTGATCGCCACGGCCTTCAAGCTGATGGGAACGCTGCGCAGCAACCGGCTCGGCCCGCCGCTGGCAGCGGCGTTCTCGGTCGCGACCTTCGTCATGATCGCGTTGCTCCACTGGCCCCTGGTCTGGGTGCTCGCGGGCCTGGGCTCGCTCGCGATCGCCCTGGCCTGGCAACGCTGGAAATGAGCGCCTGGTTCCACACCGCGCTGTCCTCGGCCGACCTGCTCGGCCTGTTCGGCCACTTCCTGGTGCTCAGCCTCTTCGCCGTCGGCGGGGCGATCACCACCGCGCCCGACATGCACCGCTACATCGTCGCCGAGCACCACTGGATCAGCGACGCCCAGTTCACCTCGTCGATCGCCATCGCCCAGGCCGCGCCGGGACCGAACGTGCTGTTCGTCGCCACCCTCGGCTGGAGCGTCGCCGGACCGCTCGGCGCGATCGCGACCATGTTCGGCACGCTGATTCCTTCGACGCTGCTGACGCTGGCCGTGACCCGCTGGGGCGCGAAGCGCAGGGAGTCGCGCGGCATGCGCGCCTTCACCACCGGGCTCACGCCGTTGACGATCGGCCTCCTGGTGGCCACCGGCTGGCTGCTCGCCGCGCCCTATGCCACCGACCGGGCGCACGCGATCGGCGCGATCGCGCTGGTGGCGGTCACCGTGCTCGTCATGGCCCGCACCCGGATCAGCCCGATGTGGCTGGTGGGCTTGGGCGCGATCGTCGGCGCGCTCGGCGGGGTGTGACCCTTGCCGATAATCGACCGCGTCGCAACCGCGGGCAGACGACGATGAACCCCCTTTTTCCCGGACGATGGCTCGCTGCCTTGACGCTTTGCATCGGTCTGGTCGAGAGCGCCGCGGCGCAGGGCCAGCAGCTCACCGCGATCTGCTCGACCGACCAGAGCTGGTGCGAGCTGGCCGCCAAGGAGTTCCAGGCGCAGACCGGCATCAAGGTGCAGCAGGTGCGCAAGGCTACCGGCGAGGCGCTGGCGCAGATCCGCGCCGAGGCGGCCAACCCGAAGACCGACCTGTGGTGGGGCGGCACCGGCGATCCCTTCCTCCAGGCCGCCGAGGTCGGCTTGCTCGAGGCCTACCGGCCGGCCTACCTCGACGACCTGCACGGCTGGGCGGTGCGGCAGTACGCCATGAGCGGCAACCTGGTCGGCGGCTTCTACACCAGCGCGATCGGCTTCGGCTGGAACGAGGACGTGCTGCGCAAGAAGAACCTGCCGCCGCCCAAGTGCTGGTCGGACCTCATCGACCCGAAGTACAAGGGCGAGGTCGAGACCTCGCATCCCGGGTCGAGCGGCACCGGCTACACCATCCTCGCCGGCCTGGTGCAGATGATGGGCGAGGACAAGGCGTTCGAGTACCTGAAGAAGCTGCACCGCAACATCACCCAGTACACGCGCAGCGGCACGGCCCAGGCGAAGAGCATCGCCAAGGGCGAGGTCGGCATCGGCCTCAGCTTCATCTTCGGTTTCGAGAACGAGCGTCAGCAGGGCTTCACCATGGTGAAGAGCGCGGCGCCGTGCGAGGGCACGAGCTACGAGATCGGCGGCATCGCCCTGATCAAGGGCGCCCGCAACCGCGAGGCGGCGAAGAAGTACTACGACTGGCTGATGAGCCCGGCCGGCCAGAGCCTGGGCGCCAAGGCCAATTCGCTGCAGTACCCGGCGAACAAGACCTTCAAGGTCGACCCGAAGATCCCGACCCTCGACAACGTGCGCCTCATCAAGTACGACTTCGAGAAGTTCGGCAAGGCGGCGGAGCGCAAGCGGCTGCTCGAGCGCTGGGAAAAGGAAGTGAACTCGCTGCCGCGGTGAGCCGTGACCGCGAGTAAACCGATGCGTTAGCGCGTGGCCACGGCCATCGGACGGGCGACTCCGCTCATGTCCCCCGAAGGCGGCCTGCGGCCGCCTTCTCCTCCTTTACTTCGCTGCGTCACCCGCCCGACGTCCGTGGCCGATCGGCTGCACGAGGAGCATCTCGGCGGTGGATGGATCGGGACGGTGGGGCGCTCTGCGTAGCGAAGTAAAGGAGGAGGTCCGCGGCGCAGCCGCGGATCGGGGGACATGAGCGGAGCAGAGCGCCCTGCCGGCCCGATCCGATCCCGAAGCAGTTGTCTCCCCCGGCAACTCGCGGCTAGCGCGTGCCGAAGATCCGGTCCCCGGCGTCGCCGAGCCCGGGGAGGATGTAGCCGTCCTTGTTGAGGTGGCTGTCGATCGCCGCGGTCCAGGCGCGGACGTCGGGATGCGCTGCCGCCAGCGCGGCGATGCCTTCGGGGGCGGCGACCAGCACCAGCGCCCGGATATCGGTGGCGCCGCGCGACTTGAGCAGCGACACCGCCGAGATCATCGAGCCGCCGGTGGCAAGCATCGGGTCGAGGACGATCGCGGTGCGCGCCTCGAGCGCACCGGCGAGCCGGTCGACATACGGCTCGGGCAACAGGGTGACGTGGTTGCGGGCGATGCCGACGACGCTGACCTTGGCATTCGGGATGGCGTCGAGCACGCCGTCGAGCATGCCGAGGCCGGCACGCAGGATCGGCACCAGCGTCACCTTTTTGCCGCTGATCCGCTCCACCTGCACCGGCCCGGCCCAGCCCTCGACCGTCGCCGGCTCGAGCGGAAAGTCGGCAGTGGCCTCGTAGGCGAGCAGCCGGCCGATCTCGGCCGTGATCTCGCGAAAGCTCTTGGTCGAAAGGCTGGCGGCGCGGAGCAGGCCGACCTTGTGGCGGACGAGCGGATGGCGCACTTCGATCATCGTCATCGACGGGCTCCGATCTGGCGCTGCCGCGCCGCTTCGTACAGGCAGACGCCGCTGGCGACCGAGACGTTGAGGCTCTCGACAGCGCCGTGCATCGGCAGGTGCACGAGCTCGTCGCAGGTCCTGGCGGTGAGCTGGCGCATCCCCTTGCCTTCGGCGCCGAACACCAGCGCCAGCGGGCCGCCGAGGTCGAGCTCGTAGATCGAGCGCGGCGCGTCCTCGGCGGTGCCGACGACGCGGATGTCGCGCTCCTTCAGCTCGTTGAGGGTGCGCGCCAGGTTGGTGACCATGAAGTACGGCACCGTCTCGGCGGCGCCGCTCGCGACCTTGGCGACGGTGGCGTTGAGGCCGACCGCGTGGTCCTTGGGCGCGACCACCGCATGCGCCCCGGCGCCGTCGGCGACGCGCAGGCAGGCGCCGAGGTTGTGCGGGTCGGTCACGCCGTCGAGCACCAGCACCAGCGGCGGTCCTTCCACCCGGTCGAGCGTGTCGTCGAGCGACTTGGCCAGGGCCAGCGGCTCGACCCTTGCCACCACGCCCTGGTGGCGATGCGAGCCGGCGAGCTGCGCCAGCCGGTCGTCGCTGCTCTCGACCAGCTTGACGCCGGCCTCCACGGCTCTGGCGACGAAGTGCTGCATGCGCGCGTCGCGCCGCGCCGGGTCGACATGCAGCTCGAGCACCGAGCGCGGCGCCGTCTTCAGGCGCACGCCCACCGCATGGAAGCCGAACAGGATGCGCGCCGTCATCGGCCGATCGTAGCCGCCCTCACCGCAGCCGGCCGAGCATCCAGGCCACCGCGGCGACGCCGCCGAGCAGCACCAGCTGGTGCGTCATGTAGAAAGTGAGGCTCCAGCGACCGAGCAGAGCGAACAACGCCAGCGGGCGCGGCAGCGACCCGGCGAGCACCAGCTTGCGATGGCGGAGCAGCCAGTCGGTGGCGGCCGCGCCCCACCACATGACGCCAAGCCAGGGCAGCACCGGCACGTAGTCCTCGGTCACCGGCAGGTGCGTGACCAGGCCGATCCAGTCGGTGGCGCGGGTGTCGAAGAACGAGTGCTGGACGAGCCGCGGCAGGGCGATCGCGATCGCTCCGAACAGCACCCGCCACATCCCCCACGACGCCGTGAAGCGGACGACGATCAGCATCACGGCGATGCCGTGCAGCACGCCGAAGCTGATCCAGGTGCGCGGAAACATGAACCACGACGCCGCGCTCACCAGCAGCGCGCAGCCGGCGATCTGCGCCCAGCGCCGCCAGAACCGGGCGAGCGGCTGGCCCTGGTGGCTGGCGACCTCCTGGCCGGCGCCGGCGCAGAGCAGGAACAGGGTGACGATGCCGGTGCGCTGCAGCGTCCACTTCGGATCCGCCAGCATGTTCTGGTGGATGAAGCCGAAGTAGTTGAGGTCGTAGCAGAAGTGGAAGATCGCCATCCAGACGATGGCGACGCCGCGCAGCGCATCGAGTCGATCGAAGCGCGGTCGCGGCGCTGCGGCTTCGGTCTTCCTGCGGGCCATCGGCCGACGATAGCCGATGGCCCGCCAGGGTCCGCCTCAGCCAGTGGCGGCGGGCGATCGGCGCAGGCCGCCGAACTCGAGCTCGGCGAAGGTCAGCACCGTGACCACCTGGACGGTGATGAAGCCGACCAGCAGCGGCCCGGTTTCGGGCCGCATCACCCCCAGGGCGATGCAGTCGATCGCCCAGACGATGTTGAGCAGCACCGGTGCCCAGGCGGCGGCGCGCGGCACGGCGCTGCGCGTCGCCAGCCAGGCGAGGAAGGCCGCATAGGGCAGCAGCGACAGTCCGGCCACGGCGAGCAGCCGCGCCGGCAGGCCGATCAGCTCGCCGAGCAGCCCGGCGGCCCCGGCCATGGCGGCGCCGACGACGGCGCTGACGGCGGCGTCGGCCCCCCAGACGCGACGCAGGAAGGAAGTGGGAACGATGGCATTGCGCATTGAGGTCTCCTCGGTCCCCGCTGCCGGTGGCCCCCATGGCCGCCGATCGGCGAAGACATGGGCGCCATGGTCTGCAGGCGGCGTCACGGCGTCGATGACCTCCGAGGTCATGGAAAGGGAGCAGCGGGTTCGCTATCGTGAAGCGATGCACTCCTCCACCACCACCCCACCGCCGCCGATCGGCACGCTGCTGCGCGACTGGCGACTACGCCGCCGCCTCAGCCAGCTCGACCTCGCCGGCGAGGCCGAGGTCTCGACGCGCCACCTCAGCTATCTCGAGACC
>DATCGH010000786.1:0-4129 GCA_036509055.1 Caldimonas sp. | reverse complement strand
GCCAAGATCGGCAAGAAGGGCCAGTTCATCCAGGGCATGCGCGTCACCGACGAGGAGACGATGGAGGTCGTCGAGTGGGTGCTCGCCGGCCAGGTGCAGCAGGACATCGTCGGCCTGATCAACGTCGCCGGCGGCAAGGCGGTGGGCCTGACAGGTCGCGACGGCGGCCTGATCCGCGCCAAGAAGCTGCGCATGGTCGACCTCAACGATCCGAGCAAGGAGCATGACGTCGGCCAGGTCGGCGAGATCGAGTCGATCGACCCGAGCGTGGTGAAGGCGCTGCAGGACGACCAGTTCATCCCGGTGATCTCGCCGCTCGGCTTCGGCGCGGACAACGAGAACTACAACATCAACGCCGACGTCGTCGCCGGCAAGCTGGCCGAGGTGCTGAAGGCCGAGAAGCTGATGATGCTGACCAACACGCCCGGCGTGCTCGACAAGGCCGGCAAGCTCCTCACCGACCTCAGCGCCCGCGAGATCGACGAGCTGTTCGCCGACGGCACCATCTCCGGCGGCATGCTGCCCAAGATCCAGTCGGCGCTCGACGCCGCCAAGAACGGCGTCAACACGGTGCACATCATCGACGGCCGGGTGCCGCACGCGATGCTGCTCGAAGTGCTGACCGAGCAAGCATACGGAACCATGATCCGCTCGCGATAGCGAGCGGATCATGGTGCTTCGCACCCAGAGGGCTGCTCCCTCCCCAACCCCTCCCTCCGGGAGGCAGGGGCGGCCTTCTTCGAAGGCCCATCGCGCTGCGATCGTATGGCTGTTCGATCTTGACAACACCTTGCACGACGCATCCGGCGCCGCGTTCGGCGAGATGCACCAGGCGATCGGCGACTACGTCGTCCGCCATCTCGGCATCACGCCCGAGGAGGCCGACGCGCTGCGCCGTCGTTACTGGCTGCGCTACGGCGCCACGATGCTCGGCCTGGTGCGCCACCACGGCATCCGTGCCGCCCACTTCCTGGAAGAGACGCATCGCATGCCCGGCCTCGAGACGCGGCTGCGCGCCAACGCCCCCGACCGGGCGGCGCTCTCGCGGCTGCCGGGACGCAAATACATCCTGACCAACGCGCCCCGCGCCTACGCGATGCGGGTGCTCGACACGCTCGACCTCACCCGCCGCTTCGACGGCGTGATCACGATCGAGGACATGACGATGTTCGGCATGCCCCGACCCAAGCCCGACGCCCGCATGTTTCGCCGCCTGGTGGCGCGCCTCGGGGTGCCGGCGACACGTTGCATCCTGGTCGAAGACACCCTACAGCACCTGAAGTCGGCGCGCTCGCTCGGCATGTACACGGTCTGGATGCAGCGCTGGCTCGGCGGGGACGCCACAGGCCTCCTGCATCGTGAGAAAAGCCGCGCCGCAACGGGGAAAAACGAGCGTCGAAGAGGCCATAAACCGGCATACGTGTGTGCCAGAATCTCCTCGCTTCGCAAGCTCGCCCCAGCCCAATGACCCCTTCTTCCGACCCGCCTGCCGGCATCGCCGGCGACCCTGCGGGAGAAGTGGAAGCCGACGTTCCGGAGCCCTCCCGCTCGGCCCTGCTCGCACCGCTCGAAGGTGCCGTGGCGGCCCCGGTTCGCAAGCGCCCGCGCCCCGGCGAGCGCCGCATCCAGATCCTGGAAACCCTGGCGACGATGCTGCAGGAGCCGGGCGCCGACCGCATCACCACCGCCGCGCTCGCCGCACGGCTCGATGTTTCCGAGGCCGCGCTCTACCGCCACTTCGCCAGCAAGGCGCAGATGTTCGAGGGCCTGATCGAGTTCATCGAGCAGAGCGTGTTCACGCTGGTCAACCAGGTGCTGGAGCGCGAGCCCAACCCCGATGCGCAGGTGCAGCGGATCCTGATGGTGCTGCTGCAGTTCGGCGAGAAGAACCCGGGGATGACGCGGGTGATGGTCGGTGACGCGCTGGTGTTCGAGAACGAGCGGCTGCAGGCGCGCATGAATCAGTTCTTCGACCGGATCGAGTCGCAGCTGCGCCAGGGCCTGCGCGCCCGGGCCGAAGCCGCGGGTGCGGCCACGCCCACCGTCGATGCCAACGCCCAGGCATCAGCGCTGACCTCGTTCGCCATCGGCCGGCTCCAGCGCTTCGCGCGCTCGGGCTTTCGCAAGAGCCCCACCGAGCACCTCGACGTCGCCCTGCGCCTGTTCGTCGGCTAAGGTCGCCCGCGTGACGACGATCCTGGCCGGCGGCCGGCCGCTCACCCTCTTGCCCGAGAAGGCGGCGTTCATCGCCGCCAGTGCCACGCTGCTCGTCGCCGATGCCCATATCGGCAAGGCGGTGAGCTTTCGCGCCCTCGGCGTGCCGGTGCCGCGCGGCACCACCAGCGAAACGCTCGCCGGCCTCTCGGCGCTGCTGCGGCGCACCGGCGCGCGGCGGATCGTCTTCCTCGGCGACTTCCTCCACTCGGCCCGCGCGCATGCGTCGGCCACGCTCGCGGCGGTGGCCGCCTGGCGCGCCGCCCATCGCGCGCTCGACCTGGTGCTGGTGCGCGGCAACCACGACGACCGCGCCGGCGACCCGCCGGCGGCGCTCGGCATCCGGGTCGTCGACGAGCCGCTCCTCCAGGACGGCTTCGCCCTCTGCCACCACCCGCGGCCGGTCGCCGGCCAGTACGTGCTGGCGGGGCACCTGCACCCATGCATCAGCGTCGGCGTGCGCAGCTGGGACCACCTGCGCCTGCCGTGCTTCTGGTTCGGCGACGCGGTCGGCGTGCTGCCGGCGTTCGGCGCCTTCACCGGCATGCACGCGGTGCAAGGCGCCGCCGAGGACCGGCTGTTCGCGGTCGCCGACAACATGGTCGCGGCGATGCCGGTGGCAAGCGAGCGCTTTGCCGCCTAGGGTCGCCACTAAACTGCCCGCATGGCCTCGAACCCCTCGCTGCAGCACCTGATCGACCGCGCCGAGGCGCTGCTGGCGCGAATCGAGGCGGTGGTGCCGCATCCGCTGGCGGCGCCCGACTGGAAAGCGTCGATCGCCTTTCGCTACCGGAAGCGCGGCGGCTCGGGGCTGATCGAGCCGGTGCGCCACGTCGCCTCGATCCGCCTCGGCTCGCTGGTGGAAGTGGGGCCGCAGAAGGAGCGGCTGCTGCGCAACACCGAGCAGTTCGTCGCCGGTCACGGCGCCAACAACGTGCTCCTCACCGGCGCCCGCGGCACTGGCAAAAGCTCGCTCATCAAGGCCTGCCTGAACGAGTTCTCGGGCCAGGGGTTGCGCCTGATCGAGGTCGACAAGACCGACCTGGTCGACCTGCCCGACATCGTCGACCTGGTGGCCGAGCGCCCCGAGCGCTTCATCGTCTTCTGCGACGACCTGTCGTTCGACGAAGGCGAGCCCGGCTACAAGGCGCTGAAGTCGATCCTCGACGGCTCGATCTCCGAGTCTTCGGACAACGTGCTGATCTACGCCACCAGCAACCGGCGCCACCTCCTGCCCGAGTACATGAAGGAGAACCTCTCCTACCGCCACACCGAAGACGGCGAAGTCCATCCCGGCGAGGTGATCGAGGAGAAGATCTCGCTCTCGGAGCGCTTCGGCTTGTGGGTGAGCTTCTACCCGTTCAGCCAGGACGAGTACCTGGCGATCGTCGCCGAGTGGCTGCGCTCGTTCAAGGTCGACGCCGAGGCGATCGCCGCGGCGCGCCAGGAGGCGCTGGTCTGGGCACTCGAGCGCGGCTCGCGCTCCGGCCGGGTGGCGTTCCAGTTCGCCAAGGATTACGCCGGAAGGCACCACGCGTGACCGCCGGCGCCGGCGAGCGGCAGGCGGTCGACGTCGAGGGATCGGAGCCGCGCCGTCCGGTGGACGTCGCGGTCGGCGTGCTGATCGACGCCGAGGGGCGCTTTCTCCTCACCTCGCGGCCCGACGGCAAGGTCTACGCCGGCTACTGGGAATTCCCGGGCGGAAAGCTCGAGGCCGGCGAGTCGGTGGAGGCGGCGTTGCGGCGCGAGCTGCACGAGGAGCTCGGCATCACCATCGACCACGCCGAGCCCTGGAACGTGACCCTGATGGACTACGCCCATGCCCGGGTGCGGCTGCACTTCTGCAAGGTGCGCGACTGGCAGGGCGAGTTCGAGATGAAGGAGGGCCAGGCGATGGCCTGGCAGCGCCTGCCGG
>DATCGH010000785.1:0-4891 GCA_036509055.1 Caldimonas sp. | reverse complement strand
CACCGCTGCGTCGACGAGCAGCAGGGCGGCGAAGGCGACGATGAACGGTGCCGGATCGCTGGCCCAGAACCACCATGCCGCATCCACCAGCGCGAGTCCGCCAAGCAGCAGCACCAGGGCGGCGAGGGGCGGCACCATCAGGTCGAGCGCCATCGCCATCAGCCCCGGCCGGCCGCGCGCCAGGCCGAGCGCCAACAGGCGTGGGCCGACACCGACGAGCATCGACAGGTGGCCGTGCTCCCAGCGCGTGCGCTGCGTGCGCGCCGCGGCGCGATCGAGCGGGAACACGCTGCTCACCGCCGCCGCCGGGCAAAACAGCGGCACCGTGCCAGCGCGGGCTAGGTCGAGGCCGAGCTGCATGTCCTCGACCAGGTGGCCGCTGGCGAGCGGCGCATCGCGCAGCATCGGCCAGGGAAAGGCCATGCCCGTGCCCATCAGCTGGCATGGCCCGCCGAGGACCGCGGCACCGAGCGGCCGCAGCTTGTTCTTGACGATCCAGGCGAAGGCGGCGATTCGCATCTCCAGGCGCGCGCCCGGCGGCGGGTGCATCAGGTAGAGCGCCTGCACCGGCCGGCCGGTCGTGAGGCTGGTGGCGGCGAGGCGCTGCAACGCTTCCGGCGCGGCGATGCAGTCGGCGTCGAGGATCACCACTGCGGCCGGTGGGGCGCGCTCGAGCCAGCGCACGCCATGATCGAGCGCGTAGCCCTTGCCGCGGCGGACGCTGTCCTGGCGCTCGGTCACTTCGGCGCCGGCGGCACGGGCCACGGCCGCGGTGGCATCGCTGCAGTTGTCGGCGACGACCAGCAGTCGATCGCCGGGGACGAGCTGCGCGAGGGCGGCGCGGATCGCCGGCTCGATGCCGTCGGCTTCGTCGTGTGCCGGCATCAGCACGGCAAGCGCGCCGGCGCGCACCGGTCGCGGCTGCGCCGCCATCCAGGCATTGCCGCGCCAGGCAGCGACCAGAAGCTGCAGCAGCAGCACGGCGGTAGGAACGAGCACCAGTGCCGAGAGCAGCAGCAACGCCAAGCCGAGCCCGTCGCGCCAGGTCATCGACGAGTCTCCGCGCCGCGCGCTGCGGCATTCGCCCGGGCGAAATGAGACTGATTCATGCGGCCTCCGCCGTCGCCGGCCGCGGCGCCACGCGGGCTGCCACGGACGCGGCGAACAGCCCGGCGAGCTTCGCCGCCTCGGTGTCGACGTCGTGCCGCGCCAGCACCCGCTCGCGCGCCGCCTCGCCCATCCGTGTCAGGGTGTCGACAGGGGCGGTGAGGCAATCGATCATCGCCCGCGCCAGGGCGTCGACGTCGCCGGCCGGTACCAGCCAGCCATTCTCGCCACCCTGTACCAGCTCGGGAATGCCGGCAACATAGGTCGTGATCACCGGCCGGCGCAGCGCCATCGCCTCCATGATGACGACCGGCAGCCCTTCGGCGAAGCTCGGTAGCACAAGGGCCCGGGCGGCAAGGATCTCCTCGCGCACGCGGTCGTTGGCGACCCAGCCGGTGATGCGCACGTTCGCGCGCAGGCCCTGCCTGTCGATCAGCGCCTCGATCTCGGCGCGCATCTCGCCGTCACCGGCGAGCACCAGCTCGAGCGACCGGCCGGAAGCGACGACGCGCTTGGCCGCCTCGACCAGCAGCAGCTGGCCCTTCTGCTCGCACAAGCGGCCGACGCATACCAGCCGCAGCGCCGCCTGTGCCCCGGCCGGCGCGCCGCGATGGAAGGCCTGCTCAAGGCCACAGTGCACGACCTGGACCTTGGGCCAATCGGCCGCCGGTAGCCAGCGCAGCAACTGGCTTCGACCGAACGAGCTGACCGCGACGACGAAGGCTGCGCGTCGGCCCTTCTCGCCGAGGCCGAGCGCGCCGGGGCTGTCGAACTCCTCGGGGCCGTGCGCGGTGAAGCTGTACGGCGGCCCGCCGAGTTCCCGCGCCAGCATCGCCACTTCGGCCGGATTGGTGCCGAAGTGGGCGTGCAGGTGATCAACCCGGGCGGCGTCGGTCCACCGCACGAGGCGACAGGCTTCCGCCAGGTAGGCGAGGTGATGGAACAGGGTGCGGCTCGAACGGCGCCACATCGACGCCGCGAGCCCGAGCGCCCGCGCAAAGCGGAGCGGCCGCATCGCCGCCGTCGCCAGCGCCGCGACTAGCAGTCCGCCGAGGCCCTGCTGCAGCAGGTAGCGAGTGCGCTCGCGCTCGGCGCGGTCGGCGGCATCCGGGAATTCGTCGCCCCAGCCGCGAACGGCGAAGCGCTCGACCGAGACGCCCTGGCGCTCGAGCGCCAGGATTTCGCGCCGGATGAAGCTGTGGCTCACCTTCGGATACTGGTTGACCAGATAGGCGACCCGCAGGCCCGCTCGCTCGTTCATCTCCGTTTGCATCGTGATGGATTCACCAGCTCGAGGCCGCGACGAAGCAGATCCCGAGCAGCACGACAGTAAGCAGGCTCTGCCAATCGCGCACCGCCCAGACCACGGGGTCGTCGTCGATCTCGTCGCGGTGGGTCTTCATCCATACCCGGCTCACCCAGTAGAGCATCAGCGTCGGCACCAGCCAGAGCCAGCGCGTGCTCGGGTAGAACCGCCGCGTCTCGGGGTCGTTGATGTAGAGCGCCAGCACCAGCACCGCGGCCATGCCGGCGCTGACGCCGAGGGCCATCAGCACCGGCAGGTCGTCGACCCGATAACCCCGGCCGGCGGCCGCCTGCTGGCTCTGCGCCAGCGTCACCTTCAGCTCGGAATAACGTTTGACCAGCGCCAGGCTGAGGAACAGGAACATCGAGAACGCGAGCAGCCAGAACGACGCCACGACCGAGGTCGCCACCGCGCCGGCGAGCAGGCGCATCGTGTACAGCGCGGCGAGCAGCAGCACGTCGACGATCACCTGGCGCTTCAGGCGCAGCGAATACGCCATCGTCATCACGAAGTAGGCGCCAAGCACGAGCAGCAGCGCCGGCGGCAGGAGCAGCGCCAGCGCCAGCGCGCCGGCGAGCAGCAGCGGCGCGGCGACGATCGCATGCGCCACCGGAATCCGGCCGGCGGCGAGCGGCCGGTCGCGCTTCCTCACATGCTGCCGGTCGGCGTCGAGGTCGAGCAGGTCGTTGATCACGTAGACCGCGGAGGCGCAGAGGCAGAACGCGGCAAAGGCGAGCGTCGCCCGCAGCAGGCTGTCGGCCGAGCCGAGCCGGTGCGCCCCGACCATCGGCAGGAAGATCAGCAGGTTCTTCAGCCACTGGTGGACCCGGATCATCTTCAGGTAGGCGAGGGGGCCAGCACGCTCGTCGGGCACGACCTCCTGGACCTCGGTCACCGCCCTTGCCCGGGCGACCAGCGCCGGGCTCGACGAGACGACGATCGCCGAGCGCGCACCCGCCCAGACGGCGACATCGTGACGGTCGTTGCCGGCGTAGTCGAACCCGTGCTCACCGTACAGCTCCGTCAGCCGCGCCAGCTTGGCCGGGCCGCGAAGGTTGTGCCCGTCCTCGGTCGCGACCACCTGGGTGACGTTGCCGACGTGCGCGGCGATGCCGTCGGCCCAGGCCTTGGGCGAGGCGGTGGCGAGCAACACCGGCCGCTCCTCGGCGCGCGCCGCCTGCATCAGCTCGAGCACGCGCTGGCGATACGGCAGGCTCTCCCAGCGGAAGGTGACGCGCTCCGCGACGCGCCGCTTGAAGTAGGCCTTGCCGCGCAGCAGCCAGAATGGCAGCAGCAGCAGCGCCAGCGGCGCCTGTTTCACGAGCAGCAGCAGGCCCTCGTGCAGCAGGTCGGTGCGGATCAGCGTCCCGTCGCAATCGACGCATAGCGGGACCGCGCGCATCGAGGCGTCCATGGAGAGGGGACTTTTCACGCGGCTATCCATTCACTACTTGTATTCGATCAGCACGGCCTGCTCCCGGCGGCGATGCAGCAGCCACGACTTCGCCTGGCCGAGGGCTTCCGGAAACCTGCCGGCGACGAGGAAGAAGGCGCGGGCCCAGCGGCCGCGCTCGAGACCGCGTAGGCGCCAGCCCAGCCGCAGCACCTGGAGCGGATAGATCGCGAATGCCAAGAGGCCGACCGGGCCGACGGCCGCAGCAAGAAGGACGATGGCAAGCGGCAGTCCCGCGCCCCAGATCCAGGCTCTGCGCCACTCCTTGACCCAGTGCCGCTCAGGCGGCGCACCATGCAACCGCACCCCTTCGGCATAGGCGAAGCCGGCGCGCACATTGCGCTGCCACCATTGGCCGAAGCGGGTCATGGCGGCATCGTGCACCGTCATCTCGGCGTCGAGGCGCCAGATCTTCCAGCCCTTGGCGCGCAGGCGAACGCAGAGCTCGGGCTCCTCGCCGGCGATCAGCTCGTCGCGCCAGCCCTCGACCTGGCGCAAGGCCTCGGTCCGCATCATCACGTCGCCGCCGCAGGCGCGGGCTTCGCCGATCGGCGTGTTCCATTCCAGGTCGCACAGCAAGTTGTAGACCGATCGCTCCGGGAAGCGCTCGCGGCGGCGGCCGCAGACGGCCGCGACCTGCGGCTCGGCTTCGAGGAAGCGCTCAGCCAGTGGCAGCCAGCCCGCGACCATCTCGCAGTCGCCGTCGACGAACTGGATGAAGGCGAGGTCGGGCGCGATCGCCTGCAGGCGACGCATGCCTTCGTTGCGGGCGCGGGCGGCGGTGAACGGCCGGCGCATGTCGAGCGCCACCACGGTCGCGCCGAGCTCGGTGGCGAGCGCGACCGAGCCGTCGCTCGATCCGGAATCGACGTAGACGACCGCTCGGGCCGCGTGGCGCACCGCCTCCAGGCAGCGGCGCAGCCGCTCGCCTTCGTTGCGGCCGATCACGACCACGCCCGGGCTGGGCGCCGTCAGGGATTCGGAGGCGACGGCTGCCACGGTCAGGCCAGTCTCCAAGGCTTCGC
>DATCGH010000784.1:0-6083 GCA_036509055.1 Caldimonas sp. | reverse complement strand
CGGCGTTGACGGCAGTGGCGACGATCATGATCGTCTTCTCGACGATGCTGTTCTTGCTTATGCAGGCGATTCAGCGACGCGCGCGGCGGGCCGCCGCCCACGCCGGCGTCACGCCGTGATCCGCCATCTCGTCTTCATGGTCCGGGTGGCGATCGAACTCGTCGGGAAGTGCCCCTGGAGATCTTGATCTCGATGAGGCCGCCTTGTAGCAGGTGGACCGCATCGCAAGCGCTGCAGTCTCCGTCTGCTTATCCCCGGGAGCGTGAGGCCGCGCGGCTTCACCCGAAGCGGCCTCTCGCCACGTAGAGCTCGCTCTTCACACGGACCATCAGCCGCGGACCGAGCCGGCCAGCTAAGGAGGGCAAGCCTAAGGGCAGGCTCCCGGTGTGAAGGATGGCGTGGTCGTTACCGTGCTGTCGGCATTGATGATGGCGCTTGATCCGGCGCCAACGCCGAACTGCGCAAACGCCTGCCAGACGAGGGTGCAGTCGGCCGTGTTCGAGCCGACCGCCGCAAGGATGCCGTCGCGCATGTTCTCGAAGCTCGGTGACGACGGCGTGAAGTTCATGCCTTGGACCATGTAGCGGAAGAGGTCCGCGCGCCGAGCATCGCCGAACAGCTCGATCATTCGCCAGCCAATGGCCGCGTAGATCTCGCCGTCGTTGTGAACTTCCCCGCCGTTGACGTTCGCGTAAGTAAACGGGTAGCTTGCGTACGGAGCGCGTCGGAGGCCAGCGGGATTGCTCGACGAATACTCGCCGATGCGATCGTCGCCATTGATCAGCATCGCGACGACGTCCGACGTGCCTTCGCCGAGAGCGCCCCCGATCGGGCCGCTCATGCCGCCGATCATCCGCCACGTCAGGCCGTGGCCGTATTCGTGGAAGACGACGTCGGCGTCGAGCGAGGCATCGATCTGCAGCGGTTGTACGGCCAGCTTGCGCGCCGTTGCATTTGGTGACGCCAAGGCCGCGAGGGCGGCGCCATCGTTCTGGCTGATCATCACCGCCGAAATCTTGACAAACTTGCCGTCGACTCCGGGACCCATCGGAATCACGGTCGTTCCGCCCTGGTTGTTGGCAACGATCACGCCGATGGCTTTCGCCTTCTGTGCGTTGAGAGCCTTGGTTCCGAACTCGCATGCACCGCGGTTGATCAACGCGATCTTGCCTGCAACGGCGTTGCTGATCGCCGTGCAGCCGTCGGCCGGCGTGGCTGCCACTACGTCGGCTGTGACTCCGGTGGAGTCCAGTTGCGCTCCGAAAGCGGCGGTGGCGGCGTTGTAGCTCGTGACGATCGGGCTGTTGACACGGACCTCATGGGTCTGTCCGGGCCCGGTAAACAGGTACATCTGCATACGCGGCTTGCGGCCGTCGGGCGGCGTTGCGAAATTGGCGTTGTCGGTGCCGCCGCCGTCCTGCGCCTCCGCATCCACGGGGTCTCTCGGTTTGCCGCCGCGGTCGAAGTTGTCCTGCTGGAAGTTGCCGGCGGCTTCGTTGAAGCCATGGCCGTACAGGATGTCGTGGACGACATTGTTCAGATAGAACAGATTCTGAATCGCAACCGCCTTGTTGTTCGTGGTCGACGGCGACTGCGTCAGATTCACAACGGTCGGAAATGTCCCGTTCGGGACTGCCGCGCCTCCCTTGTCGGGCTGATTGTTGTGGTCGGTATCCAGGTACGCGTTGACATTGTTGCCAAGGATGTTGATCGTCGATTGCGAGCCGGTGCCAAGCCATCCGGTCGGCGACGGGCCCCTGCTCGGATCCGGAGCCGGCCCGACGACGAGTGTCTGCGGCCCTTTCGAGGGATCCTCGATGAATACGTTGTAGCTGTCGTTCGCCGTGCGCTTTTCAACGGCCAGCACGCTGCCGTCACCGTCAACCAGCGTGTGATGCAGCAGGTTGCTCCGCGCTGTCCACGTTTCGACGAGCCATCCGCGCGCAAGCGAGCCGTCGTCCTTCGGAACCGCGACAGCCGTCACCGTCGGCGCACCGTGGAAGAACGCGCCACCATCGAACGTTGTGACGTTGCCGACCGCGCCGATACGGCGGAAGCTGGCACTCTCTGCGGGATGAACCCGCGCCATGGCGGCTTGCAACGCCGCAGCGGCATCGACGCGCGCAGGCGTCGGCCGCGACACGCCCGCCAGGCGGTCGATCGCATGGACCAGTTCGCCGCGCTGATTCACTGCGCCTTTGAAGTAGGCGCCATACACCTCCAGGCCGTCGACGTCCTGCTCGAAGCGAAGATGCGTGATGCCATTGGTGTCGGTCCCTGCGCGGACGACCGACAGCGAGGCAAGCACGGATTCCGAGCGGCCACGTGCGCGAAGATAGCCGCGCGCGACATCGGTCGGCGCAGCGGCGGGCAATGCAAACAACGCACGGCCCGGCAGGGCGCGCTCGATCTGCGCCGCGCGCTTGTCGAGCCCCGCCGACCACGCGACGGTTGCCGCGACGGCCAGTGCGGTACCGACGGTGGCCAATACGAAAAGTCGGGATGTCTTGGTGGGCACGATCACCTCCCTGATTGGGGTGCGTGATTCTCGCGCCATCTCTACGCGGAGGGCAAGGCCCGGACACGCCGCGAATAGATCAGGCGTCTGACCGATGCCTGCTGCGATGCACAACGCGATACGGAGGACTTTCGGGGCCCTAGCGCGCTCGGACGGCGCGAAAGGAGACGTGCGCCGACAATCGCTCTTGGCCCGGGAGCGTGAGGCCGACGCAGCTCCCGAGACCTGCCGTCCGGTTCAGCCGGATGGACGACCGCTTGAATCCGCCACTAGCTGCTGCCATTCAACTTTGGCGGTCCAGTGGCAGCTTTCGGCGAGACCAGTCGTTCGTCGTTCCCTAGTTGGAGGTCTGCATACCTGACGGTGTCGCGTAGCACGCTGCGCCCCGATGCGCAAGCAGAACCCGAGATCCTCGACACGCCTATTGCTTGACGTAGCCTTTCCCCGGCCCGCATCGTCAGCGCCCTGATCGCACCATCGCCGTGCCGCATTCATCGCGGCACGGCGCGGTGCGATCTTGATTTGTGACAGTCGTGGAGCATGCGCAATGAATGTCCTTCAGATCATCGGCGAAGCCGATCACAGAGTGCCGGCGTCAGCGCCGCCCGGGACGCAATGGAGGGCGACGTCGGCGGTCACGACACCCTGTGGGCGGCACACTGTCGCGATCGCGGCTCGCATCGACATCGACGGTCATCGGCGTGAGCAGTTCTGGTGCGATAACGTGCCCGTCGAACGCCATGTCCTGCTGCGCTTGACTTGCGAGGAGGCCGAATGTCCGCAGGCCATCGCCGTTCGCGCGCAATGGCTTGCCTGTCACGGCCCAACGCCGGCCGACGCCAAGGTCCCAGCGCTATGGCCGCGTCCGCTGATGACCGAGGTCCCGGTCGTCGTCGGCCGCCAGCACTTCGTCGCGCGTCCCGGCCGTTTCCCATGCTTCACGCCTTGTCCTCACGACGCGCATCCGCCCCTGAGGATCGACAAGTCGGGCTTTGATCTGTTCGAAGATGGCACCTGCCTTGGAGGTGGCGTTGTCAAGGTGGGGGGCGTGCTGCAGCCACGCATCCCGAACGTCCGCGCTGCCGAGGCATTCGTGCTGGCACGACACTTGGAAACCCTGGCGGCACTCGGAAAGGCGGCCGAATCGTCGCGCCTCAAGCGAGGATCAATCGAGGGAACCGATTGACCCATCCCGGTCACGCCGCGTCGAACAGCGCCCGCCGGTAGTCGACGAACATCCCGCCCGAGACGTCGGCGCGCAGCGCCGCCCAGGCCTCGGGATCGGCGTCGATCTCGGCGAGGAGCTGGCGCGGCACGCCGTACTCGTCGTCGATCTCCTCGCTGCCGGTGCGCAGCCAGCCGACGATAAGCTCGTCGTCGGTCGCGCCGACGAGGCGGAACTCCCGGTCCGCGCTCATCTTCACGTCGCCCAGCGAGCGCATCGTCGCCATCTTGGCGAGCTCGAGCGCGACGTCGTCGATGCCGTGCTCGTGCGCGATCAGCTTCTCGTTGAGGCCGAGCCAGCCGAAGGTGCATCGCGCCTGCATCTCGCGGCCGAGCGCCTCGCCGTCGCTGCCCTTGCCGAAGGCCTTGTCCCAGGCTGCCTGGGCGCGTGCCTCGGCCGCCTTCCAGCCGCCGAGCTCGCTCGCGGGCAAGGCGGCGACGAACTGCCTGCGGCCGACGTCGAGGTAGGTGAACATCGGCTCGACCCGGAAGGTCGTGCCGCAGCTCGGGCAGGCGACGCTCTGGAAGCTGCGGTCGAGGATCGCGGCGCGCAGGTCGGGCCGGCGCACCGCGTTGACGCTGTGCACCAGCTCGACGTCGACGCTCGACCCGCAGGACGGGCAGGCGAGCGCGGCGGTTTCGAAGACGGACATGGCGGCTCCTCTCCTGTGCGATGGGGAACGCCGGTCAGACCTTGAGCTTCTTCAGCCAGCCTTCGGACGGATGCCCGGGCTTGAGCTTGCCGACCTTGAACGCGGCGTACAGCTCGGAGAACCATTCGCCCGGGGCGCGGAACTGGTAGCTGGTGATGCCGCGCTTCCTCGCCTCGGCCTTGTAGCTGGTCCAGGTGCTCGGATAGGACTCCTGGTAGACGCGCTTGTCGAGCGTGGCCAGCTCGGTGAGCGCCTGGCTGTCCCAGACCTTGGGCGTCTGCGCCGCGGCCACGAACTTCTCGAAGCGCGCCTTGTCGCCGGAGAAGGTCGCCGGCGGTGTGGCCGGGTTGCGCAGGATCTTGTCGAGCACGTACTGGCGCTCGGCCGGCACCTTGCCGAAGCCGGTCTCCCTGATCACCGCCTCGACGATCTGCTCGACGTCGCCGCCGATCTCGATCCAGCCGCCGTGGTCGTCCTTGGGGCCGTTGGCGAGCATGTAGCCGCGCGCGTCGTCGATCGAGTGCGCCAGCTCGTGCAGCATGTTGAAGTCGAACAGCTCCTCCGGCTTGTCGTTGGCGGGTTTGCACGCCTCTTCGCGCTCGGGGAGGCGGCCCTTCGCGCCCTTCTGGAAGTCGGCCTTCTTGCCCTTGCCGGGACGCGAGTTCATCACCACCAAGTCGTCCTTCGAGCGATAGAAGGGCGCCTTCAGCGGCGTCCCGTCGTCCTCGTCGGTGACGCGCCGGTGCACCTTCTTCAGGCTCGGGTTGTTGGCGACGACGTCCTGCGGTACGCCGTCCATCAGCTTGCACATCCGCTGGATCGAGACCTGGGCGTTGCTGTCGTCCTCGACGTCGAACTCGACGCCCTTGAAGCGCGCCTCGGCGAGGTCGACGAACACCTGCTTGTCGAGGGTCGGCGGAAGCGTCTTGATCAGCGCGTCGAGCTCGTCGAGGGCGCCGGCGTCGGCGAGTTCCTTCGCCTTCCTGGCCAGGTCGGGGTCGGGCGGATCGGCCTTCGCCATCCTCTCGGTCTCCAGCGTGACCATCGCGTTACGGATCTCCTGCACCACCCGCAGCGCCACGGGGAAGTCGTAGACCGAGGCCAGGGCGCGGGCGCGGGTGAGCTCCTTCTCCTGCGCGACCTTGAGCGCGGCGAACTCGCGCTTGCCGAGGTCGAGCTGCACGAGGTTGGCCTTGCGGTCGAACTCGCCGCGCTTCAGGAGCGCCTCGTCGGCCGCGGCGGCGGCGGCCTCGCCGACGTCGAGCTTGGCCATCGCGCCGGCGTGGTCGCTCGCGACCTCGGCGGCCCCGGCATCGAAGAGGGCGACCGAGATGGCGTCGATCTTCGACTGGATCTTCGCCGCCTGCGCCTTGATCGCCTTGTGCGCGTCGACGCGCTTCCGCAGGGCCGCGGACCGGTCGAGGTAGAACGAATGCTCGATCTGGAGGCGCCGGCCTTCGACCATGCGCCTGCCGGCCTCGGTCAGCATCTCGGCGACGCCTTCGGGCTTGCGGCCGTCGATCTTCTTCTTCGCCTCGGCGAGCTTGGCGGCGACGGCGTCGAACGGCACCTTGGCGAGGTCGGCGTTCGCACCCTGCTGCGCGGAGGCCAGCTCCTTGGCGAGCGCGTCGAAGCCCTTGCGCAAGGCAGGCAGGTTGTCGCCCTTTCCTTCGAGCGCCTTCTCCATC
>DATCGH010000783.1:0-5064 GCA_036509055.1 Caldimonas sp. | reverse complement strand
CCGCGTCAGGTCGTAGGGCGTCAGCTCGACGGTGACCTTGTCGCCGGGCAGGATGCGGATGTAGTGCATGCGCATCTTTCCGGAGATGTGGCCGAGCACGACATGGCCGTTTTCCAGCTTCACACGGAACGTGGCGTTGGGCAGATTCTCGAGAATCTCGCCCTGCATCTGAATGACATCGTCTTTCGCCATGCGTTCCGCGTCGGGGTCCTTCGTTCGCTCTTCGTAATGGGTTGATCGTCGGCGAGCTTCAGCTCGCCTTGAAATTGGCCTTCTTGAGCAGCGACTCGTACTGCTGGCTCATGACGTAGCTCTGCACCTGCGCCCAGAAGTCCATCGTCACGACGACGATGATCAGCAGCGACGTGCCGCCGAAGTAGAACGGCACGTTGTATTTCAGGACCAGGAACTCCGGCAGCAGGCACACCGCCGTGATGTAGATCGCGCCGGCGAGCGTCAGGCGCGACAGGATCCGGTCGATGTGGCGCGCCGTCTGGTCGCCCGGCCGGATGCCCGGGATGAAGGCGCCGCTCTTCTTCAGGTTGTCGGCCGTCTCGCGGCTGTTGAACACGAGCGCGGTGTAGAAGAAACAGAAGAAGACGATCGCCGCGGCGTACAGCATCACGTAGATCGGCTGGCCGGGCGAGAGCAGCGACGCCAGGTCCTTCAGCCAGCGCAGGCTGTCGCCGGTGGCGAACCAGCCCACCGCCGTCGCCGGCAGCAGGATGATCGAAGAGGCGAAGATCGGCGGGATCACGCCCGACATGTTGAGCTTGAGCGGCAGGTGCGACGACTGGCCGCCGTAGACCTTGTTGCCGACCTGTCGCTTGGCGTAATTGACCAGGATCTTGCGCTGGCCGCGCTCGACGAACACGACCGCGAAGGTCACCGCGGCGACCAGGATCGATATCCCGAGGGCGGCGATGATCGACATCGAGCCGTTGCTGACCAGGGTGCCGAACTGGGCGAGCGCGCCCGGCAGGCCGGCGGCGATGCCGCCGAAGATCAGGATCGAGATGCCGTTGCCGAGGCCGCGCTCGGTGATCTGCTCGCCGAGCCACATCAGGAACATGGTGCCGGCGACCAGGCTCACCACCGCCGTCAGGCGAAAGCCGAAGCCGGGGGCGATGACGAGGCCGGGCGAGCCCTCGAGCGCCAGGGCGATGCCGAGCGACTGGAAGAGAGCGAGGCCGAGCGTGCCGTAACGGGTGTACTGGGTGATCTTGCGCCGCCCCGATTCGCCCTCCTTCTTCAGCGCCTCGAGCGTCGGCACGACGTAGGTCATCAACTGCATGATGATCGACGCCGAGATGTACGGCATGATGCCCAGCGCGAACACGGTGAAGCGCGACAGCGCCCCGCCCGAGAACATGTTGAACAGGCTGAGGATGCCGCCCTGCTGGTTCTGGAACAGCGCCTGCAGCTGGTTCGGGTCGATCCCCGGCACCGGGATGTGCGCGCCCAGCCGGTAGACGACGAGCGCGCCCAGCAGGAAGAACAGCCGCCGGCGCAGGTCGCCGAACTTGCCGCTCTTGGCCAGTTGATTCGCGTTCGTTGCCACGTTCGTCGTTCTCTTCAGTCCGCGCTCAGGCGACCGAGCCGCCGGCCGCTTCGATCGCCGCCTTGGCGCCCGCGGTCGCGACGATGCCGCCGCTGATCGCGACCTTGATGCTCAGCTCGCCGTTCTTGATGATCTTGACGACGCGGATCGCCTCGCCGATCAGCTTGGCCTGCTTCAGGGTCAGCATGTCGACTTCGGCGGCGCCCAGGTGCTGCAGCTCGCCGAGGGTGACCTCGGCGTTGTACTTCAGCAGGTGTGACTTGAAGCCGCGCTTGGGGAGGCGCCGCTGCAGCGGCATCTGGCCGCCTTCGAAGCCGACCTTGTGGTAGCCGCCCGAACGCGACTTCTGACCCTTGTGGCCGCGGCCCGCGGTCTTGCCCAGGCCGGAGCCGATGCCGCGGCCGAGGCGGCGACGCGGCTTCTTGGCGCCTTCGGCGGGCTTGATCGAATTGAGTTGCATGACTTTGTTCGTCCTCGAAGGGCTCAGATGACCTGGACCAGGTACGAGACCTTGTTGATCATTCCGCGCACCGCCGGCGTGTCCTCGAGCGTCGAGGTGCTGTTGGTCTTGCGCAGGCCGAGGCCGCGCACCGTGGCGCGATGCGACTCGCGCGTGCCGGCGATGCTCTTGACGAGCTTCACGGTCACGGTCGCCTTGACGTCGCTCTTCTTGCTGTCGTTCATGGTGTTGCCTCTCTCGCCCGGGTTACTCAGCCGAGGATCTCTTCGACCGTCAGGCCGCGCTTGGCGGCGATCTCGGCCGGCGTGCTCGAGCTCTTCAGGCCGTTGAGCGTGGCGCGGACGATGTTGTAGGGGTTCGACGAGCCGAGGCTCTTGCAGACGATGTCGGTCACGCCCATCACCTCGAACACCGCGCGCATCGGGCCGCCGGCGATGATGCCGTCGCCGGGCTTGGCCGGAGCCATCAGCACCCGCGAGGCGCCGTGCTCGCCGACCACCTTGTGATGGATGGTGCCGTTCTTCAGCTGCACCTTGATCATGTTGCGGCGCGCCGATTCCATGGCCTTGGTCACCGAGACCGGCACTTCCTTGGCCTTGCCCTTGCCCATGCCGACCCGACCGTCGCCGTCACCGACGACGGTGAGCGCGGCGAAGCTGAGCGTGCGGCCGCCCTTCACCACCTTGGTGACGCGATTGACCGCGATCATCTTTTCCTTCAGGCCGTCGTCGTTGCCTTCGGTCTGGGCGCGGGGTTGAAACTTTGCCATCTTCGATTCCTGTTCGCTTCAGCGCGTGATCAGAACTGCAGGCCGGCTTCGCGCGCGGCATCGGCCAGCGCCTTGACGCGGCCGTGGTAGCGGAAGCCGGCGCGGTCGAACGCGACCTTCTCGATGCCGGCGGCCTTGGCCTTCTCGGCGATGCGCTTGCCGACGGCCGCCGCGGCCGAGACGTTGCCGCCCTTGCCGGCGCTCTTGCCGTCGCCCTTGAGCTCCTTGCGCAGGTCGGCTTCGACCGTCGAGGCGCTGGCGAGCACGCGGGTGCCGTCGTCGGAGATGACGGCGGCGTAGATGTGCAGGTTGCTGCGATGCACCGTCAGGCGCGCGACGCGCTGGAGCGCGATGCGAACCCGGGTCTGCTTCGAGCGACGAAGGCGTTGATCGTTCTTGTTCAGCATGGCGATCTTCTCCTTACTTCTTCTTCGTTTCCTTGATCGTCACCTTCTCGTCGGCGTAGCGGATGCCCTTGCCCTTATAGGGTTCGGGCGGGCGCAACGCACGCACTTCGGCAGCGACCTGGCCGACCGCCTGGCGATCGAACCCCTTGATGACGATTTCCGTCTGCGACGGCGTCTCGACCTTCACGCCGGCCGGCATGTCCTTGGACACCGGATGCGAAAAGCCGATCTGCAGGTTCAGCTTGGAACCGGCGGCCTGGGCACGAAAGCCGACGCCGACCAGGTTGAGCTTCTTCTCGAAGCCCTTGGTGACGCCGCTGACCATGTTGGCGACCAGCGCGCGCATGGTTCCCGACATCGCGTCGGCTTCCTGCGAATCGTCGGTGGCGACGAACGTCAGCTTGCCGTCTTCCTTCTTGACCGTGACCAGCGGGTTGACCGGACGCACCAGCGTGCCGAGCGAGCCCTTGACGCTGATCGTCTCGGCACCGGCCGTAATGTCGACACCCTGCGGGACGACGATCGGCATCTTTCCTACGCGTGACATGGCTCTTTCCTCTTACGACACGTAGCAGAGCACTTCGCCGCCGATGCCGACCTGGCGCGCCTTGCGATCGGTCATCACGCCCTGCGGCGTGGTGACGATGGCCACGCCCAGCCCGTTCATCACGTTCGGGATGTCGTGGCGGCCCTTGTAGACGCGCAGGCCCGGACGGCTGACGCGCTCGATCTTCTCGATCACGGGCTTGCCGGCGTAGTACTTCAGGGCGATCTCGAGCTCGGGCTTGGCGCCCTCGCCGCGGATCGCGAAGTCCTCGATGTAGCCCTCGTCCTTCAGGACCTTGGCGATCGCCACTTTGACCTTCGACGCGGGCAGCGTCACGCTCGGCTTCTCCACCATCTGCGCATTGCGGATGCGGGTCAGCATATCGGCGATCGGATCACTCATGCTCATGAATCAAACTCCTGACTTGGCTTGCGCCAGCCTTACCAGCTCGCCTTGACGACGCCGGGAATATCGCCCTTGAACGCCAGTTCACGGATCTTGTTGCGGCCCAGGCCGAACTTGCGGAAGGTGCCGCGCGGGCGGCCGGTGATGCCGCAGCGATTGCGCTGGCGCGTCGGGTAGGCGTTGCGCGGCAGCTTCTGCAGCTCGAGCCGGGCAGCGTAGCGGTCTTCGTCGGACTTCTTGGCGTCATTCGCCGCGGCCTTCAGCTCGGCGTACTTCTTGGCGTACTTGGTCGCCAGTTGCGCACGCTTGAGCTCACGCTGGATCAGGGAGGTCTTTGCCACGTCGGTCCTTCAGGTCTTGAACGGGAACTTGAACGCGGTGAGGAGCGCACGGCACTCCTCGTCGTTCTTGGCCGTCGTCGTGATCGAGATGTTCAGGCCGCGGAGCGTGTCGATCTTGTCGTAGTCGAGCTCCGGGAAGATGATCTGTTCCTTGACGCCGATGTTGTAGTTGCCCCGGCCGTCGAATGCGCGCGACGAGATGCCGCGAAAGTCGCGAACCCGCGGCAGCGCGATCGTCACGAAGCGGTCGAGGAACTCGTACATGCGCACGCCACGCAGCGTGACCATGCAGCCGACCGGCACGCCGTCGCGGATCTTGAAGCCGGCGATCGCCTTCTTCGACTTGGTGACGACCGGCTTCTGGCCGGAGATCTTCGTCAGATCGCCGACCGCGTGGTCCATCACCTTCTTGTCCGACACCGCCTCGCTCACACCCATGTTGAGCGTGATCTTGGTGATGCGCGGCGCCTCCATCGTGGAGGTGTAGCCGAACTTCTTGATCAGGTCGGGGACGACCTTCTCGCGGTAGAACTGTTGCAAGCGAGCCATGTTCAGCCTCTCAAACCTTGATCTC
>DATCGH010000782.1:0-5371 GCA_036509055.1 Caldimonas sp. | reverse complement strand
CCCAGGCGGTGGTCGCCGCCACGCTCGGCACCGACCGCGACTCGCAGCGCATCGACGCGCTCGCCGGCGAGTTCAGCGAGCACTTCATGCTCCACTACAACATGCCGCCGTTCGCCACCGGCGAGACCGGACGCGTCGGCTCGCCGAAGCGGCGCGAGATCGGCCACGGGCGGCTGGCCAAGCGGGCGCTGGTCGCGGTGCTGCCGGATCGGACCGAGTTCCCGTACTCGATGCGAGTGGTCTCGGAGATCACCGAGTCGAACGGCTCCTCGTCGATGGCCTCGGTGTGCGGCGGCTGCCTCGCGCTGATGGACGCCGGCGTGCCGCTCAAGGCGCACGTCGCCGGCATCGCCATGGGCTTGATCAAGGAAGGCAACCGGTTCGCGGTGCTCACCGATATCCTGGGTGACGAGGACCACCTCGGCGACATGGACTTCAAGGTGGCCGGCACGACCACCGGCGTGACCGCCCTGCAGATGGACATCAAGATCCAGGGCATCACCAAGGAGATCATGCAGGTCGCCCTGGCGCAGGCCAAGGAAGCGCGCCTGCACATCCTCGGCAAGATGCAGGAAGCGATGGGCGGCGCCAAGCAGGAGGTCTCGCAGTTCGCGCCGCGCCTCTACACGATGAAGATCAACCCGGAAAAGATCCGCGACGTGATCGGCAAGGGCGGCGCCACCATCCGCGCGCTGACCGAGGAAACCGGCACGACGATCGACATCGGCGAGGACGGCACGATCACGATCGCCTCCACCGACGCCGAGAAGGCCGAGTTCGCGAAGAAGCGGATCGAGCAGCTCACCGCGGAGGTCGAGGTCGGCAAGGTCTACGAAGGCCCGATCACCAAGATCCTCGACTTCGGCGCGCTGGTGAACCTGATGCCCGGCAAGGACGGCCTGCTGCATATCAGCCAGATCGCCCACCAGCGGGTCGAAAAGGTGACCGATTACCTCCAGGAAGGTCAGATCGTCCGCGTCAAGGTGCTCGAGACCGACGAGAAGGGCCGAGTCAAGCTGTCGATGAAGGCGCTGCTCGATCGCGAGGCGCCGCGCGAGCAGCCCGCGCATCAGGAATGACGTCGCGGCTTTCGATCCTGAGCTTCCTGTGAAAGCGATCGAGATCGCCGCGCCCGGCAAGCCGGAGGTGTTGCGCCTGGGCGAGCGGCCGATGCCGGCCGCCGGCCCGGGCGAGGTGCTGATCCGGGTTGCCGCCTCGGGCATCAACCGCCCCGACGTGCTGCAGCGAAAGGGCCTCTACCCGGTGCCGCCGGGGGCCTCGGACATTCCGGGGCTTGAGGTCGCCGGCACGATCGTCGAAGGCGATGCCGAGGCGATGCGCGCCGCCGATCTCAAGGTCGGCGACCGGGTCTGCGCGCTGGTCGCGGGCGGCGGCTATGCCGAGTTCTGCGTGGCGCCGGTCGGCCAGTGCCTGCGGTCGCCGGCGAACCTCAGCGATATCGAGGCGGCCAGCCTGCCGGAGACCTTCTTCACCGTCTGGTCGAACGTTTTCGATCGCGGCCGCCTGCAGCCGGGCGAGACCCTGCTGATCCAGGGCGGCAGCAGCGGCATCGGCGTGACCGCAATCCAGATGGCCAAGGCGCACGGCGCCACCGTCATCGTCACCGTCGGCTCCGACGACAAGGCGGCAGCGTGCAAGGCGCTCGGCGCCGACCACGCGATCAACTACAAGACCCAGGACTTCGTCGAAGAGGTGAAGCAGATCACCGCCAAGGCGGGCGTGAACGTCATCCTCGACATGGTCGCGGGCAGCTACCTCGAGCGCGAGATTCGCTGCCTGGCCCCGGACGGCCGGCTGGTGATCATCGCGGTGCAGGGCGGCACGGACGCGAAGGTCGATGCCGGCCTGGTCCTGCGCAATCGCCTGACCGTCACCGGCTCGACCCTCCGGCCGCGGTCGGTCGAGTTCAAGAGCGCGATCGCCGCGGCGCTGAGGCGCACCGTCTGGCCGTGGCTCGAGCGCGGCACCGTGAAGCCCGTGATCCACGAGGTGTTTCCGGCGGCCGAGGCGGCGCGAGCGCATGCCTTGATGGAAACGAACGCCCACATCGGCAAGCTGGTGCTGCAGTGGTGAGCCCGGGCGAGCGCCGCGCCACGCTGGTCGTCGGCAACTGGAAGATGAACGGCAGCCGGGCGGCGAACGCCCCGCTGCTCGCGGCCCTGCGGGCGTCGGCGCCGTTCCCGGGCGGTGTTGCGGTCTGCGTGCCGGCGCCCTACCTCGGCGAGGTCGCCGCCGCGTTGCAGGGCAGCGCCATCGCCTGGGGCGCACAGGACTGCTCCAGCCACGACAGCGGCGCCTTCACGGGCGAGGTCTCGGCGGCGATGCTGGCCGAGTTCGCGTGCCGCTATGTCATCGTCGGCCATTCTGAGCGGCGCGCGCTGCACGGCGAGAGCGATGGCCTGGTCGCCGAGAAGGCGGCGCGGGCGCTGGCCGCCGGGGTGACGCCGATCATCTGCGTCGGCGAGACGCTGGCCGAACGCGAGGCGGGCGAGACTTCAGCGGTGGTCGCCCGTCAGCTCGGCGCCGCGATCGCGCGCCTCGGCGACAGGATCGGCGACACCGTGATCGCCTACGAGCCGGTCTGGGCCATCGGCACCGGCAAGACCGCGAGCCCGGCCGAAGCCGAAGCCGTGCATGCGCACCTTCGCACCCGCCTGGCGACGCTCAGCCCGCGTGCTGCCGCGGTCTCGATCCTCTACGGCGGCAGCGTCAAGCCGGACAACGCGGCGTCGCTCTTCGGCCAACCCAATATCGACGGCGGCCTGATCGGCGGCGCGTCGTTGAACGCGGAGCACTTCGCCGCCATCTGCAAGGCCGCCGCCTGAGCGCGGGCCTTGCCACGGACCCATCGGAGTCGGACAAAGAATGAACATGCTCATGAATTTCGTGCTGGCGCTGCAGATCATCGCCGCGCTGGTGATGATCGGCCTGGTGCTGATCCAGCACGGCAAGGGCGCCGACATGGGCGCCTCGTTCGGCAGCGGCGCCTCGGGCAGCCTGTTCGGTGCCACCGGCAGCGCCAACTTCCTCTCGCGCTCGACGGCGGCCTGCGCCGCCGTCTTCTTCGTCTGCACCCTCGCCCTGGCCTACACCTCGAACGACCGGCCGAAGGCCGCGACCTCGAGCATCCTCGACCGGCCCGATTCCGCCGCCTCGGCACCCTTGCCGAGCGCCTCGGGCATCGGCGCGATTCCGGGCCCGGCCAGCGGCGTCGTCGTCGCGCCGCCCGCGCCCGTGGCTCCCGCGCCGGTCGCGGCGTCGGGCGCGGGAGCGATTCCGCAGAAGTGAAAGCCCCATTGCTCCGCTAGAATTCGAGGTTGCCCGGCGAGCCATTCCTCATGCCAGCCGAAGCAACGGAATTCGAGTGCCGCCGACGTGGTGAAATTGGTAGACACGCTATCTTGAGGGGGTAGTGGCGAAAGCTGTGCGAGTTCGAGTCTCGCCGTCGGCACCAGAACAATGACCCTCGATCCCTACCTTCCCGTCATCCTCTTCATCCTGATCGGGGTGGCGGTCGGCGTGGCGCCGCAGGTCCTCGGCTTCCTGCTCGGGCCGAGGAAGCCCGATCAGGCCAAGAACTCCCCGTACGAATGCGGCTTCGAGGCCTTCGAGGACGCGCGGATGAAGTTCGACGTGCGCTACTACCTCGTCGCCATCCTGTTCATCCTGTTCGACCTCGAGATCGCCTTCCTCTTTCCCTGGGCGGTGGCCCTGAAGGAGATCGGGCCTGCGGGGTTCTGGGCGATGATGCTCTTCCTCGCCATCCTCGTCGTCGGCTTCGCCTACGAGTGGAAAAAGGGCGCCTTGGACTGGGAATGACCGCATGAGCCTGGACGGCGTTCTGAAGGAAGGCTTCGTCACCACGAGCCTGGACACGGTCATCAACTGGTCCAAGACCGGCTCGCTCTGGCCCATGACCTTCGGCCTGGCCTGCTGCGCCGTCGAGATGATGCATGCCGGTGCCGCCCGCTACGACATCGACCGGTTCGGCATGCTGTTTCGGCCGAGCCCGCGCCAGAGCGACCTGATGATCGTCGCCGGCACGCTCTGCAACAAGATGGCGCCGGCGCTGCGCAAGGTCTACGACCAGATGGCCGAGCCGCGCTGGGTGATCTCGATGGGCTCCTGCGCCAACGGCGGCGGCTACTACCACTACAGCTATTCGGTGGTGCGCGGCTGCGACCGGATCGTCCCGGTGGACGTCTACGTGCCCGGCTGCCCGCCCACGGCCGAAGCGCTGCTCTACGGCGTGCTGCAGCTGCAGGCGAAGATCCGTCGCGAGACGACGATCGCGCGCTGATCGTCGCATGAGCAAGCTCGACACCCTCCAGGAAGCGATCACGGCGCAGCTCGGCGGTCGCGTCAAGAAGCTCGATCGCGCCGTCGGCGAGCTGACCCTGACCGTCGCCGCGGCCGACTACATCGAGGCCGCGCTCATCCTGCGCGATCACCCGGAGCTGAAGTTCGAACAACTGGTCGACCTCTGCGGCGTCGACTACTCCAGCTACCGCGACGTCCCCTGGGAAGGCCCGCGCTTCTGCGTCGTCTCGCACCTGCTCTCGGTCACGCACAACTGGCGGCTGCGCCTGAAGGCGTTCTGCCCCGACGACGACGTGCCGCAGATTCCTTCGCTCGCCGAGGTCTGGAGCTCGACCAACTGGTTCGAGCGTGAGGCCTTCGACCTGTTCGGCATCATCTTCGACGGCCACCTCGACCTGCGCCGCATCCTCACCGACTACGGCTTCATCGGCCATCCGTTCCGCAAGGACTTCCCGGTCTCGGGCACGGTGGAGATGCGCTACGACCCGGAGCAGAAGCGGGTGATCTACCAGCCGGTGACGATCGAGCCGCGCGAGATCGTGCCGCGCGTGATCCGCGAAGACAACTACGGTGGACTTCATTGAGCACGACGCACCGTGGCTGACATCAAGAACTACACCCTGAACTTCGGGCCGCAGCATCCGGCGGCGCACGGCGTGCTGCGCCTCGTGCTCGAGCTCGACGGCGAGGTGATCCAGCGCGCCGACCCGCACATCGGCCTCCTGCACCGCGCCACCGAGAAGCTCGCCGAGACGCGCACCTACATCCAGTCGCTGCCCTACATGGACCGACTGGACTACGTCTCGATGATGTGCAACGAACACGCCTACTGCCTGGCGATCGAAAAGCTCCTCGGCGTCGACGTGCCGATCCGCGCCCAGTACATCCGGGTGATGTTCTCCGAGATCACGCGCCTCATGAACCACCTGATGTGGCTCGGCGCGCACGGCCTCGACTGCGGCGCGATGAACATCCTCATCTACGCCTTCCGCGAGCGCGAGGATCTGTTCGACCTCTACGAGGCGGTGTC
>DATCGH010000781.1:0-3429 GCA_036509055.1 Caldimonas sp. | reverse complement strand
GGCTCGACCATCGACCTGCTGCGCATGCGCGAGAACGAGATCGCCTCGGCCGGCATCGGCCGCAAGTTCCAGAAGCCGACCGTGTTCGAGCACCTCTCGGTGTTCGAGAACCTCGAGCTGGCGCTCAAGGCCGACCGCGGCGTCCGGGCTTCGCTGTTCTTTCGCCTCTCCGGCGCCCAGCTCGACAAGATCGGCGAGATGCTGGTCCTGATCCACCTCAAGGACCACGCTCAGCGCACCGCCGGAATGCTCTCGCACGGCCAGAAGCAGTGGCTGGAGATCGGCATGCTGCTGATGCAGAACCCGCGCCTCTTGCTGCTCGACGAGCCGGTCGCCGGGATGACCGACGAGGAGACCGAGCGCACCGCCGAGCTGTTCCTCTCGCTCGAGGGCAGCCATTCGCTGGTGGTGGTCGAGCACGACATGAAATTCATCCACGCACTCACCCACGGCAACCCGGCCAAGAAGGTGACCGTGCTGCACGAGGGCAGCGTCCTGGCCGAGGGCTCGCTGGCCGACGTCCAGGCCGACGAGAAAGTCGTGGAGGTCTACCTTGGGAGATGAGGCCCCCACGCTTGCCGCTGACGCGGCGGCGCTGCCCCCCGAGGGGGTGCGGCCGGGCTTGGGGCGGCCCAGCGCCCGGCCGAGCGTCGCGCAAGCGGAGCCGCTCCTCAAGGCCGAGTCGCTGAACCAGTACTACGGCGGCTCGCACATCCTGCGCAGCGTCTCGCTCGAGGCCCGGGTCGGCGAGGTCACGGTCGTCCTCGGCCGCAACGGCGTCGGCAAGACCACGCTGCTGAAGAGCCTGATGGGCGTGGTGCCGGTGCGCTCGGGCCGGGTGCTGTTCGACGGCGACGACATCGCCCACGAAACGCCGTACGAGCGGGTCCGCCGCGGCATCGGCTACGTGCCGCAGGGGCGCGAGATCTTCTCGCGGCTCACCGTCGGCGAGAACCTGGCAATGGGCCTGGCCTACCGCCCGGGCTCGACCAGGCTGCCGCCCGAGCTGTTCGAGCTCTTCCCGGTGCTGAAGCAGATGCTCAACCGCCGCGGCGGCGACCTCTCCGGCGGCCAGCAGCAGCAGCTCGCGATCGCCCGGGCGCTTGCCGCCGGGCCGCGCCTCCTGGTTCTCGACGAGCCGACCGAAGGCATCCAGCCGTCGATCATCAAGGACATCGGCCGGGTCATCCGCATGCTCGCCGACACCGGCCTGCCCATCGACGGCCAGCCGCGGCGCATGGCGATCGTCCTGGTCGAGCAGTACTACGACTTCGCCGAGCAACTCGCGGACCGCTACCTGGTGATGGAGCGCGGCGAGATCGTCCAGCAGGGTCGGGGCGCCGACATGGCTGCCGAAGGCGCGCGGGCGCGGATGTCGATCTAGCCGGCGCGGACGTCGCCCGGTGAAAGCCGCGGCGAGCCCGCACCCTTCGCCTCGGCCGCCTTCACCAGCGCCAGCACGGCGCGGTTCAGCGGCGCCGGCGTACCCTGGGCGTCGGCGAGCGCGACCACGCGGCCCTGGAGCTGGTCGATCTCGGTGAGGCGTCGCTGCTGCAGGTCGTCGGCCATCGACGAGCGTGCCTTCGGGTCGATCCGCAATTGCGCCGCGGCGACGAGGCGGAACAGCGCATCGGGCAAGCGCAGCACTTTCGGGATCAGGGCGGGAGGAAGCGCGCCGACCTTTGCCGGGCGGATGCCGGCGGCGGCGAGCGCCGCCAGCGCCTCGTCGATGCAGCTCGCCAGCAGCCGGCGCCAGGCGCGGTCGGCGATCTCCTCGCGCAACGGCACGCCGGCCAGGGCATTGAGGGCGTTGTTGAGGTTGAGCAGCAGCTTGCCCCAGGCGACCCCGCGCATGTCGGCATGGGTGCCGATCGGCAGGTGCGGGGTCGACAGCGTCGCGGCCAGCGGCGCCGCCTTGGCATCGATCAGGATCGTGCCGTCGGTGCCGCGATGAAAGCGCCCCTCGCCGAGCGCGGCGACGTTGAACGGCACCATCCCGGCCACCACCTGCCGGCCGGGCAGCGCCTCCTGGAGGATGGTGGCGTTGTCGATGCCGTTCTGCAGCGAGACCACGACCGCCGTCGGCGGCGCGTGCTCCCGGATGCTGGCGGCGATTTCCCGGGTCGCGCCGCTCTTCACGGTGACGAGCACGACCTCGGCCTCGACGAGCAGGGCAGGATCGACGCCGACGACCAGGTCCTTTGCGGCCAGGCGCCGGGTCGCGCCCTCTCGGTCGCTCACCGTCAGGCCGTGGGCAGCGAGCTCGTCGCGCAGTCGCGGGCGGGCGAGGAAGCGCACGTCGCCGCCCGCGGCGGCGATCTGGCCGCCGACGAAGCAGCCGATCGAGCCGGCGCCGGCGACGACGATTCTCGGGGGCGGCGACGGCACGGCGGCTCCTGGCGGATGGGACCGGCGCATTGTCGGGCCGGCGACGTTCACAATCGCCGGGACCCCATCACCCGAGGCCCGCCGTGATCACCGTCCACCACCTCAACAACTCCCGCTCGCAGCGCGTGCTCTGGTTGCTCGAGGAGCTCGGCGTTCCGTACGAGATCCAGAAGTACCAGCGCGATGCGAAGACGATGCTGGCGTCGCCGGAGCTGCTCAAAGTCCATCCGCTCGGCAAGTCGCCGGTGATCACCGACGACGGTGTCACCGTGGCCGAGTCGGGGGCGATCATCGAGTACCTCCTGGAGCGCTACGGCGCCGGCCGGCTCGAGCCGGAGAAGGGCACGCCCGAGCGGCTGCGCTTCACCTATTGGCTGCACTTCGCCGAGGGCTCGGCGATGTCGCCCTTGCTGATGAAGCTGGTGTTCGACCGGATCGAGACCTCGCCGATGCCGTTCTTCGCCAAGCCGATCGCCCGCGGCATCTCGCGCAAGGTCAAGACGGCGATGGTCGAGCCGAACCTGAAGCGGCACCTCGACCACATGGAGCGCGAGCTGACCAAGAGCGAATGGTTCGCCGGCAACGAGTTCACCGCCGCCGACATCCAGATGAGTTTTCCGGTCGAGGCCTCGGCGCAGCGCGCCGGCCTCGATGCCAGCCGGCCGAAGCTGATGACCTACCTGAAGAAGATCCACGCCCGGCCCGCGTTCCGCAGGGCGCTGGAGCGCGGCGGGCCCTACAGCTTCGCCAACGACTGAGGCGGGCCTAGGGCGGCGATGTGCCGGCGGCGCCCGGCGTCGCGGCGGCGCCGAACGCGGCCAGGGCCGCGCCCGCGCCGGACCGTGCCGGCTTCGGCTCGAGCAGCGAAAGCATCGGGCTCTTCAACTGCGCCGCGAAGGTGGTGACCGTGCGCCGCGGATCTGAGGGCAGCGACTGCGCCGGGCTGGCGCCGCGGGCCATCAGGAAGACGACCATGTCGCGCTGCGTCTCCGGGTGCTGCAGGAAGCCCGACACCAGCACCCGCTGCAGCGGCACCCAGGC
>DATCGH010000780.1:0-3489 GCA_036509055.1 Caldimonas sp. | reverse complement strand
CGGATCGCGTCGTCGATGGTGTCGAAGCGGATCACGGGCGACACCGGGCCGAAAGTCTCCTGCAGCACCAGCGGCATGTCCTGGGTGACGTGATCGACGACCGTCGGCGAATAGAGCGCGCCGCGCCGCTCGTTTCCGACGAGCAGCCTGGCGCCGCGGGCCACCGCCTCGTTGACCTTGTCTTCGCAGTAGCGGGCCGCGGTCTCGTCGATCACCGTGCCCATGTCGAGCTTGGCATCCGTCGGGTCGCCGTAGGACCAGGCCTTGGTCTTGGCCACCAGCAGCTCGACGAAGCGATCGGCCACCGAGCGCTGCACCAGCATGCGCTTGATCGCGGTGCAGCGCTGGCCCGAGTTCTTGTACGAGCCGGCGGTCGCCAGCGTCGCCGCCTCCTCGAGGTCGGCGTCTTCCATGACGATGATCGGGTCGTTGCCGCCGAGCTCGAGCACCATCCGCCGGTAGCCGGCCTTGGAGGCGATGTACTTGCCGATCGCCACGCCGCCGGTGAAGGTGACGAGGTCGGCATGCTCGTTGGTGATCAGCTCGTCGGCAATCTCCCGCGGGTCGCCGGTGACCACCTGGTACATCTCCGGCGGCAGCCCCGCCTCGTAGAGGATGTCGGCGAGGACGATCGCCGACAGCGGCACCTTCTCCGAGGGCTTCAGCACCATCCGGTTGTTGGTGACGATCGCGGGCACGACCTTGTGCGCCACCTGGTTCATCGGGTGGTTGAACGGCGTGATCGCGCTGATCACGCCGAGCAGCGGATCACGCTGGGTGTAGACGCGGCGCTTCTTGCCGTGCGGCGTGAGGTCGCAGGAGAAGATCTGGCCGTCGTCCTTCAGGCATTCGCTGGCGCCGAACAGCAGCACGTCGCTGACCCGGCCGATCTCGTAGAGCGAGTCCTTCTTGCAGAGGCCGCTCTCGGCGGTGATCAGGTCGGAGAGCTCGGCGGTGCGGCTGCGCACGATCGCCGCCGCCTTGTTGAGCACCGCGGCACGGTCGAAACGGGTCAGCTTCGACTTGAAGCCCTTGGCGATCGCGAAGGCGCGCTTCACGTCCTCGACCGTCGCCTTCGGCACCGTGCCGATGAGCTGCTCGGTGTACGGGTTGAAGACCTCGATCACGCGGTCCCGGTGGACGGATTCGCCGCCGATCCGCATCGCCTCGCGGCGCAATTCCCTGGCATTCATGCTGTCGCTCCCGTGGTCGTAGCGGCGCCGCTGGTGACGCCGATGAAATTCTTGCCGCGCACGCCGTCGAGCGCGTTCGTGATCATGCGCGCCGATTCGCTCTCGGTCACGCCGTAGCTTTCGAACCGGGTGCTGACGCCCAGGCCTTCGAGGAAGTCGTGCAGGACCGCCGGCGCCTGGGCCAGCGGCACGTCGAACACCCGGGCGAGCACGGCGTCGCGCTCGGCGCTCTTGCCGATCGCCCGCTGCAGCACCATGCCGAGGGTGAACGAGCAGGCGATGCCGTGCGGCAGACCGTGGTGCATGGTCATGTCGTAGGAGATCGAGTGCGCCAGCGCGGTGCGGGTGTTGGAGAACGCCAGGCCGGCGGTCAGCGCCGCCAGCGCCATGCGCCGGCGCAGCTCCAGGTCGCCCATGTTCTTCATCAACGCGGGCAAGGTCGCGAGCACCATTCGCGCCGCCGCGACGGCATGGTTGTCGGACACCGGATTGGCGTTGACGTTCCAGATCGACTCGAGCGCATGCGAGAGCGCGTCGAGGCCGGCGGAGAGCGTCGGGCCGGCGGGCAGCGAGAGCGTCAGCTCGGGGTCGACCAGCGCCGCCTCGGGCCAGGTCTCGGGCAGGTGCAGCGAATACTTCTTGCCGGCGGCGCGGTTCCACACCGTCGCCCAGCCGGTGACCTCGCTGCCCGTGCCCGAGGTCGTGGGCACGGCGATCAGAGTCTTGACGCGATGCGGCGTGAAAGGCTTGCCGGTGGCGAGCAGCGTCACCAGGGCGTCGAACTCGCCGCTCTCGGTGCCGACCATCAGCGCCTTGGCGGTGTCGAGCGCGCTGCCGCCGCCGACCGCGACGATCACCTCGCTCTCGCGCTGCTCGCGCCAGAAGGCGCGGTAGAGCGCGTCGAGGCCGTCGACGTCGGGGTTGGGCTGGGTCTGGTCGACGACGCCGACGAGCGATGCGCCGACCAGCTTCTCCAGCCGCGACAGCAGGCCGAAGCCCTTCGCCTCGGGGAAGGTGACGATGCTGGCCTTCCTGCCGCGCAATACCGACGGCAGGCTGTCGAGGATGCCGGCACCGAAGTGCACCGCGACCGGGTTGTGATATTGCCAATGGGCCATGGCGGGTTCCTTGGGACGCGAGCCGGTCAGGCGGCGTGGTTCAGCGCGAGATCGAAGACGTCGAAGTTGCGCAGGCGCCGGGAGGGATCGACATCGCTCAGCGGCCGGTTGAAGAGCAGCGGCACGAGCTGCTCGGAGAGGCCGCCGTGCGAGCGCAGCGGCGCGTCGAGCCCCGAGAGATCGTGGCGCGACGGGCTGGTGCCGATCACGTAAAGCCGCTCGGAGACGACGACGACATCGCCGATCCGGTCGGGCGGCAACTCGAACTGCGCCGCCGCTTCGGCGCGCGCGAGCACGACCTCGACGCCGCGAAGCGTGGAGAGCTTCGCCGACAGCGCCGCCAGGTCGGCGCCCGCCGGCAGGTAGGCGGTGGCGAAGGAGCCGAGCGAGCCGTGGTGGGCGACGTAGGGGTCGGTCACCGGCAGGATCACCCGCGCGGCACCGGCGCCGATCTCGGCGTCGAACCAGTCCTGCAGGTAGATGATCTGCGGCGCGCCGGCGGCGTCGGTCTTGGCGTTCATGCCGTGGTCGGCGGTGAGGGCGATGGTCACGCCCATCTCGTCGAGCTGCCCCAGGTAGCCGCTCATCATCCGGTAGAAGTCGTTGGCGGCGGGCGTGCCCGGCGCGTGCTTGTGCTGCACGTAGTCGGTGGTCGAGAGGTACATCACGTCGGGCCGGTCGCGGGCCATGATCTTCACGCCGGCGGCGAACACGAACTCCGACAGGTCGGCGCTGTAGACCTTGGGCAAGGGCTTGCCCACCAGCTCGAGCACGCCGGTGATGCCATTGGTCTCCGGCGTGAGCTGATCCGCCTTCTCGGCCGAGAAGCACACCGCCTTCATGCCCTTGCCGAGGAGGGTGCGCAGCTTGTCCTTGGCGGTGATGACCACGATCTTGGCGCCGGCGTTCGAGAAGCCGGCGAGCAGGGTGTCGGCACGAAGGTACTTCGCGTCGTTCATCATCACTTCCTCGTCGGCCTCGCGGTCGTAGAAGTAGTTGCCGCAGATGCCGTGCGCGGCCGGCGGCACGCCGGTGACGATCGAGATATTGTTCGGGTTGGTGAAGCTCGGAATGACGCACTCGCCGAGGAGCGACGCGCCCTTGGCGCACATCTTCCCGAGGTACGGGGCCACGCCCGCCTGGATCGCCTGGTTGATGTAGTCTGCCTCGCAGCCGTC
>DATCGH010000779.1:0-4447 GCA_036509055.1 Caldimonas sp. | reverse complement strand
GACGCACGACGTCCAGCCCGCTTCGAGGTACTTCTTCGCGATCTTGGCGCACCAGAGCACGTGCTCCTCGAGCGGCATCGTCTGGATCCCGGCGAGGGTCGCCGCGTCGTTCCACGAGAAGTGCGTGTGCGCCTCGCACATGCCCGGCATGAGCGTCGCGCCGGCGCCGTCGATCACGGTCGCGCCGTTCGGCGCCAGCGCGGCGCTCGAGCGGCCGACGGTCCGGATCCGGTTGCCCTGCACCAGCACGCTGCCGGCATAGGGCATCGCGCCGGTGCCGTCGAGGATGCGGACGTTGGTGAAGAGGGTGCTCGTGTCCATGGCGTTCTCCTCAGGCGGCCCAGCGCGTTGTCCGCGCCGAGCGCAGCGGTGGCGCGCGATGGAACTCGCCGCCCTTCATCACCGACAGGATGCGCGACTTGTCCTGCAGGATCGTGATGTCGGCAAGCGGGTCGCCGTCGACCAGCAGCAGGTCGGCGTAGCAGCCTTCGCGCACATAGCCGATCGACTTGCCCATCTTCATCATCGGCCCGCCCCAGGCGGTGGCCGAGAGCAGCGCTTCCATCGTGCTCATGCCGACGACCTTGACGAAGTACTCGAGGTCCTTGGCGTTGGTGCCGTGCGGCGTCCAGGCGAAGCCGTAGTCGCCGCCGGGCAGGATGCGCACGCCGCGCTTCCTCAGCCCCTTCATCGATTCGACCGCCGCCTCGAGCTCGCGGTGGTAGCCCATCTTCTTCGTCACCTCGGGCGTCAGGCCCCACTCGCTGGCGTGGTGACAGGTGTTGATCAGCCAGGCGAGGCCGGGAGCGATGAAGTGCTCCATCTTGTGCTGCTCGAGCAGGTCGAGCGTTTCCTCGTCGGTGAAGCTGGCGTGGTAGATCACCTCGATGCCATGCTTGACGCAGCGCTTGATCGAGTTGCAGGATCGGGCGTGGGCGGCGACCCGCTTGCCCCAGGCCTTGGCCTCCTCGACGCAGGTGGCGATCTCGACGTCGGTGAACTGGCAGCGATCGCTCGGCATGCCGGTGATCGATTCGCCGGAGAGGTTGATCTTCAGCGAATCGACGCCGTACTTGACGAACATGCGCACGCAGCGGCGCATCTCCTCGGCGCCGCTGACGATCGCGCCGAACGCGAAGTCGGCCTGCGGCAGGTGCGGCTGGGTCGTGTCGCCCAGGCCGCCGGGGACCGTGATCTCCTGGCTGGCGGCGAGGTAGCGCGGGCCGACGATGGTGCCGTCCTCGATCGCGTTCCGGATGACGACGTCGAGCCGCGGCTTGGCGGCCGCGGCGCCGACGCAGCTGGTCCAGCCCATGTCGAGATAGCGCCTGGCGACCTCGGCGCACCAGAGGATGTGCTCCTCGGGCGGCATGCGCTGGATCGCGTCGAGCGACGGCTGGTCGTTCCAGGAGAAATGGGTGTGGGCCTCGACCATGCCGGGCATGAGGAAGGCACCGGCGCCGTCGACCGCCAGGGCGCCGACGAGCGGCGCCGCGCGCATGTCCTGGCCGCTCTTGACCACGCGCGAGATCCGGTCGCCCTGGACCAGTACCTCGCCCATGAACGGCGCCTCGCCGCCACCGTCGAAGATGCGGACGTTGGTGTAGTGGATATCGGCCATGTCGGGAGTTCCTTTCAGCGTTGCGCCGCGAGGAAGTCGCGCAACTCGCGCGCGCACTCCTCCGGTCGCTCGATCGGCGTCCAGTGGCCGCACCGCGGCAGCACCACGACGCGACTGCTCTTCGCCGAATGCAGCTTCTCGGCAAAGGCGCGCACCGACTGCGGCGGCGCGACGCCGTCCTCGTCGCCGGTGACGAGCAGCACCGGTGCCTCGATCCGCTCGACCGGCGCCGCGCTCGCCTCGGCGAGCGCCTCGCAGGTGCGGGCGTAACCGTCCGGGTCCTGGCGCATCAGGCTCTCGCGGACGAAGGCGACGGCGAGCGCGGAGCGCTGCCGCGTCTCGGCCGAGATCGCGACGTTGAGCAGGCCGAGCGCGATCTCGTGCATGCCGGCCGGGCCTTCGGCGCGCGCCTTGGCGGCGCGCGCGCGGATCGCGACCCGCGCCGGCTCCGGCGGGGCGATCAGCGGGCCGAACAGGGCGATGCTCTTCACCAGCTTGGGCGCCGCCACCGCCAGATGCTGGCAGACGATGGTGCCGAGCGAGTGGCCGATCCAGTGCGCCCGCGTCACGTTCAGCCGGGTGCAGACCGAGAGCAGCGTGTCGACGAAACGTTCGATCGTCAGCGGCCCCTCGACCCGGTGCGAGCGGGCGCTGCCCGGCATGTCGACCCGGATCACGCGATGCCGGGCGAGCGCCGGCAGCAGCGGATTGAAGGTGTTGGTGCTGCCGCCGAGGCCGTGCACGCAGACGACGGCCTCGCCCTCGCCTTCCTCCTCGACGACCACCCGATCGAAGACATGCAGGGTCATGGCAGTGGCCTCATTCGAAGGCGAACCGGTTCTCGATCGCGCCGATGCCGTCGATCTCGATCCTCACGACGTCGCCGGCGGCCAGCCACTTCGGCGGCTTGAAGCCCATGCCCACGCCCGACGGCGTGCCGCTGGCGATGACGTCGCCGGGATGGAGGGTGATGCCGCGCGAGCAGGTCTCGATCAGCGTCGGGATGTCGAAGATCAGGTCCCGGGTGTGGCCGTCCTGGCGCAGCTCGCCGTTGACCCAGCCGCGCACCCGCGTGGCCCGGCCGTCCATCTCGTCGGCGGTGGTGATCCACGGCCCCATCGGGCAGAAGGTGTCGAAGCTCTTGCCGAGGTCCCACTGCTGGTGCCGGACCTGCACGTCGCGGGCGGTGACGTCGTTGACGACGGTGTAGCCGAACACATGGTCCATTGCCCGGGCGCGCGGGACGTCGCGTCCGCCGCGGCCGATCACGACCGCAAGCTCGCTCTCGTAGTCGATCTGGCTGCTGATCGCCGCGCCCGGCAAACGCACCGGATCGTACGGCCCGACCACGCACTCGGCGAGCTTGCCGAAGACGATCGGCCAGGTGTGCTCGGCCGGCAGGCTGGCGCGAAAGACGCTGTCGGCGAGCTCGGCGGCGTGGGAGTGGTAGTTGCGGCCGACACAGAAGAGGCTTCTGAGCGGCCGGGGCAGCGGCGCCCGCAGCGCGATCGCCTCGACCGCGACCCGCGCCCCCGAGGCGCCGGGCAGCATTTCGCCGCGCGCCAGCAGCTCGATCAGCGGCAGGGCGCCGCGCGAGGCATCGGCCACCGCCAGGGGCGTGGCCTCGCGGCCGTCGGCCGAAATCGTGCCGACATGAGCCCGTCCGCCCCAGCTCCAGCTGGCGATCCGCATCTGTCGTCGTCTCCTGTCCCGCCGGTCGCTACGGGAAAGTCCCGGGGCGCCGCGAGATCGTTGGTTCGATTTGGGACTTGCGTCTCAAATCCGGCTCGACGCATCATAGGGTCCGGGCTCCGGCCCTCACAAGAGCAAGGGTCTCCTCCGCAGCCCCGGACAAACCCGCATGGTGCGTCTCAAGCATAAGCTGACCCAGCCGCCGCAGCCTCCGGCCCGCGGCGTCAAGGCGGCGACGTTTCGCCTGCTGCTCGACACGGCGATGGCGCTGATCAAGGTCGACGGGCACGTCCCCTCGGTGGCCGAGGTCGCGGCCCGATCCAAGGTCTCGCGCGCCACTGCCTACCGCTACTTCCCGAGCCGCAGCGCCCTGGTCACGGCGGTGGTCGACACCTCGCTCGGCCCGGTGCGCAGCTTCGTCTCGAGCGAGGCCGACGGCCGGGCGCGGGTGCACCAGCTGTTCGTGAAGACCTTTCCGCGCTTCAAGGAGTTCGAGCCGCAGATGCGCGCCGCGGCGCAGCTCGCGCTCGAGCAGTGGGCGCTCGAGCGCGCCGGCCTGCTCGACGAGGAGCCCTATCGGCGCGGCCACCGGATCGGCATCCTCGAGCACGCCCTGGCGCCGCTGGCGCCCGACATGCCGGCTGCCGTGCGCATCCGCCTGCACCGCGCGCTCTCGGTCGTTTACGGCATCGAGCCGTACATGATCCTCAAGGACATCTGGGGCCTGGCCGACCGGGAGGTCGAACGGATCGCCCTGTGGATGGCCGACGCCCTGATCGACGCGGCGCAGCGCGATGCCGCCGTCGCCGCCGCCGCGCCCAAGTTGCGGGCCGTGCGGACGCGCGGCGCAGCGGCGACTGGCGGGTTGACGAACCCATGAGCGACCGCTCGCCATCGGCTGCGGCGGCGACGCCGCAACATCCTCCGGCGTGGTTCGACGCGCAGTACAACAACCGCGCCCGCATTCCCGAGCACCTGCAGATCCTCGCCGAATGGGCCGAGCGGTCGGCCGCAGCCCGCGCCGCACTGCCGGCGACGCTGGACATCGCCTACGGCCGCGATCCCGCCGAGCGCCTCGACCTCTTTCCCGCTGCCACGCCACGGGCGCCGGTGCTGGTCTACATCCACGGCGGA
>DATCGH010000778.1:0-3388 GCA_036509055.1 Caldimonas sp. | reverse complement strand
CTCTGCGTGATCCCCTTGAACGAATACGCCCCGGTCGAGGTCCACAGCTCGCCCTTGCGCACGATGAAGAAGTTGGTCGAGTTGCAGCTCGCGACGAAGCCGCGCGGGTCGAGCATCAGCGCTTCGTCGGCGCCGGCGTGGATGGCCTGGATCAGCGCCTGGATCAGGTTCAGGCGACTGTGCGAGTTGAGCCGCAGGTCGAAGACGTCGGGCCCGCTGGTGCGAAAGGTCGAGGTGTAGAGCGAGAGGCCGCGCGTCTTCGACTCGGGCCTGGGCGTCTTCCACTCGGCGACGATGACGACCGTCGCCTTGCCGATCACGAAGCGCGGGTCCTGGTTGGGCGTGCGCTTGACGCCGCGCGTCACCATCAGCCGGATGTGCGCGCCGTCGGTCATGCCGTTCCTCGCCAGCGTGTCGAGCACGGCCTGCGTCAGCTCGGTGCGGGTCAAGCCGACGTCGAGCGCGATCGAGGTCGCGCCTTCGTACAGGCGGTCGAGGTGGGCGTCGAGGCTGATGAGGCGGCCCTGCATCAGGCGCAGCCCCTCCCAGATGCCGTCGCCGAGGACGAAGCCGCTGTCGAAGATCGACACCCGCGCCTCGTCGCGCGGCACGAAGTCACCGTTGACGTAGACCCGCACGCCGTCGTTGCGCGGGTCGGCGACGTAGCCCTGGGCGCTTTCGCCCCGGGCGAGGGCATTCGTAGTGGGGGCAGCGGTCATGAAGCGCTCGCGGTCGGTGATGGAGGTGAAGATGAAAGGGATGGCCGTCAGAAGTCGAACTCGCGGTGCCGCTCGATGAACGCCCGCGTGCGCGGCTCCGTCGGGTGCTTGAGCACCTGGTCGGGCGTGCCCTGCTCGTGGATCACGCCGTCGTGGAGGAAGAGCACGCGGTTGGCGAAGTGGTACGCGAAGCCGATCTCGTGCGTCACCAGCAGCATGGTGCGGCCTTCCTCGGCGAGCGATCGGATCACGCGCAGCACCTCGCCCACCAGCTCGGGGTCGAGGGCCGAGGTCGGCTCGTCGAACAGCAGCATCTCGGGGTCCATCGCCAAGGCGCGGGCGATGGCCACGCGCTGCTTCTGCCCACCCGAGAGCCGCGCCGGGTAGGCCTCGGCCTTGTCGGCCAGGCCCACGCGGGCCAGCTCGGCCTCGGCGCGCGTGCGCGCCTCGGACTCGCGCTGGCCGCGCACCGTGCGCAGCCCCTCCATCACGTTGCCGAGCGCGGTCATGTGCGGGAACAGGTTGAACTGCTGGAACACCATGCCCACGCGCTGGCGCACGCGCGTCAGTTCGGCTTCGTCGTAGCTGCGCCGGCCGGCGTCGGCCTTGCCCGGCGCGGCGCGGCCGATCGCCTGGCCGGCCAGCTCCACCACGCCGGCGCTCGGCCGCTCCATGAAATTGAGGCAGCGCAGCAGCGTGCTCTTGCCCGAACCCGAGGCGCCGAGGATGGCGATGCGGTCGCCGGGCATCACGTCGAGCTCGATGCCGCGCAGCACGGCGTGGTCGCCGAAGCGCTTCTCCAGCCCGCGTACGCGCATGAGCGGATGCGGCGTGCCCGCGGGCGTGTCGCCTGCGGGCGAAGGAGCTGCGGGCGTCGTCATGCGTCCGACCGGCCGAGCCGCCGCTCCAGCGCATAGGTCGCCTGCACCAGCGGAAACAGGCACAGGAAGAAGACGACCGCGATCACGGTATAGGTCTCGATCGGGTTGAAATTCAGCGAGGCGAGGAGCTTTCCCTGTTGCAGCAGCTCGACATAGGCCACCGCCGAGGCGAGCGTCGTCATCTTGAAGATCTCGATGCCGCGGTTGGTGAGCGCGGGCAGCATCCTTCGGAGCGCCTGCGGTAGCACGATGCGGCGCATCGTCTGAGCCGCCGTCATGCCGAGGGCGCGCGCCGCCTCGGCCTGGCCGCGGTCGATCGACTCGATGCCGCCGCGGTAGATCTCCGCCGAGAACGCCGCCGAGTTCAGCGAGATGCCGAGCGCGGCCGCCGTCAGCGGGCTGATCTGGAACGGCAGCAGGATCGGCAGGGCGTAATAGAACCAGAGGATCTGCACCAGCACCGGTGTGTTGCGGAAGAACTCGACGAAGGCCGTCGCGGGCAAGTGGACCCCCCTTGACCGCGCATGCCGGCCGAGGCCGACGACGAGCCCGAAGCCGAAGCCGAGCACCACGCAGATGACGAAGAGGCGCAGCGTGCCGAGTGCGCCCGCCCAGAGCACGTCGAGGTTCTCGAGCACCGGACCGAAGTTCCACCGGTAGGCGGCTCCCATCAGCGCGCCATCCCTTCGCCGCTGGCGGCGAGGCGCTGCTCGAGCCCATAGACGAGCCGGCTCGCCGCGAAGATGACCACGAAGTAGATCAGCGCCGTCACCGTGAACACCTCGAGCGGCCGGAACGTCTTCTGCGCCACCTCGTTGGTCTGGAACAGCAGGTCGGCGTAGGAGACGATGGCGACCAGCGTCGTCGTCTTCATCAGCTCGATCGCGCGCTCGAGGAAGGCGGGGATCATCCGCTTTACCGCCTGCGGCAACACCACGCGGCGCATCACTTGGCGCGGCGCCATGCCGAGCGCGCGCCCCGCCTCCCACTGCCCGCGCTCCACCGAGACGATGCCGCCGCGGAACACCTCGGCGAAGAAGGCGGCCGACTGGATCGAGAACGTGAGCACAGCGGCGACGTAAGGCGTCATCTCGACCCGGATCAGGATCGGCAGCGCGAAGAAGAACCAGAACAGCTGCACCAGCGGCGGCGTGGTGCGAAAGACCTCGATCACCGCACCCGCCGGCCAGCGCAGCAGGCGAGATGACGAGAGCCGCATCAGCGCCAGCACCAGGCCGAGCGGCACGCCGAAGGCGAGGGCGGCGCCGGTGACCTTCAGCGTGTTGAGGAGGCCGAGCGCCAGCAGGTCGGCGTTCGCCCACACCGGGGCGAAGTTCCAGACGTGCATCGCGCGAGAGAAGGATTGGCTACGACTTGCCGAGCATTTCCTTCATCACCGGCGGCGAGGCCTTGGGGTCGAGGCCGAAGCCGACCAGGAACTCCTCGTACCACTTCTGGGTCTGGCCGCTCGCATAGAACTTGCCGATCTCCTTGTCGACGTACTCGACCCAGGACTTGTCAGCCTCCTTGCGGACGGCGACGCTGGACGCCTGCGATTGCGCCGGCGTCGGCACGACGATCTTGCCGGTGCCTAGCTTCTGCCGCGCCGCGAGCAGCGGCGGGTGGAACAGGCACACCGCGTCGGCGCGGCCGGCCTGGAACGCGGCGATCGCGGCGGCGTTGTCGGGGAAGCGCGAGACCTGCGCCTTGGTCACGTTCTCGGTGAGGAACTTGTCCATGCTGCTCGCCTGCGGCACGGCGATGCGCACCGTCGGCTTGTCGAGGTCG
>DATCGH010000777.1:0-2718 GCA_036509055.1 Caldimonas sp. | reverse complement strand
ACCACCTGCAGCATCGGGCAGAGCACGTCCTCGCGGCGAGTCTGCTCGGCCTGCGTCGTCTCCGTGAAGGGCACCACGCCCTGCACGTCGTTGAAGCTCCCTTCGACGCGGTTGTCGATCTTGATCTTCGCCTCCAGGCGGCAGCCGGCGCGGCCGATGAACATCAGGTAGGGCGTCTCGACCGTGTCGTCGGGCTCGTCCTCGCCGCCGCCGGCCTTGCGGCGGGCGTCGGCCTGGCAGGCCTCGCGCGCCTTCCCCTGCTGCTTTTCGCAGGCCGCGGCGGCCTGGCCGTAGGCTTGCAGCCGGGCCTGGGTGGCTCGGTCGCCGCCGGCCGCCTGGACGGCGCTCATCGCCGAGGCTTCCCGCATCAGGCATTCGCGATCCTGGCCGCACTTTGCCATCATCTGCTGGGCCCGTGCCTGCATCGCCGCCACGTCGGGGGCGGGCGCCGGGGCGTTGCCGACCTTGGCCTGCGCCGCCTGGATGCGCTGCTGGCTGCGCTGGGCGCGCTCGAACTGGCGCTTGCCGTCCTCCGGGTCGAGCGGGTTGTTCAGCATCGGCGTGCCGTCGGAGTGGAGCACCGCGGTCAGGGTGAGCTGCTGCACGGACTTGCCGCGGCCCTGCTCGGCCCCCTGCTGGATGGCGCCGTCGCGTCGGACCTCGAGGTCGATCTGCAGCCGGCGTGCCGTCTCGGCGGCCTCCGAGGGAACGGTGAAGACCAGGAGGACGGCGACCAGGGCGAGCAGCAGCAGCGGCACGGGACGGAGGAACTTGGCGGGGAGCATGGCGTTTCCGGGCGAGTTGGCGAAGGGGACATCGTGCCGACCGGCGCCGCGGCCGCCATCGGCCAAAAGAACCATTGCCGGCGCGGCGACGGGCCATCCGGGGCGATGGGACACGGGGCGGCGGCAGCGCCGATCGCGGGCCGCACCGCGGCACAATCGCAGCCGGGAGCAGCCAGCACATGTTCAAGAAAATCCTGATCGCCAATCGCGGCGAGATCGCCTGCCGCGTCATCAAGACCGCCCGGCGCCTCGGCATCGCCACCGTCGCCGTCTATTCGGAGGCCGACCGCGACGCGCTCCACGTCGAGCTTGCCGACGAGGCGGTGGCGATCGGCCCGGCCGCGAGCCGCGACTCGTACCTGTCGATGGACAAGATCATCGCCGCCTGCAAGCAGACCGGCGCCGAGGCGGTGCATCCGGGCTACGGCTTCCTCTCGGAGAACGAGGTCTTCGCCCGCCGGGTCGAGGAGGAGGGCATCGTCTTCATCGGCCCGAAGCACGCCTCGATCGCGGCGATGGGCGACAAGATCGCCTCGAAGAAGCTGGCGGCGAAGGCGAACGTCTCGACCATCCCCGGCCACAACGACGCGATCGACAGCGCCGACGACGCCGTCGGGATTGCCCGCAAGATCGGCTATCCGGTGATGATCAAGGCCTCGGCCGGCGGCGGCGGCAAGGGCCTGCGCGTCGCCTACGACGATGCCCAGGCCAAGGAAGGCTTCGCCTCCTGCCGCAACGAGGCCAAGGCGGCGTTCGGCGACGATCGCGTCTTCATCGAGAAGTTCGTCGAGCAGCCGCGCCACATCGAGATCCAGGTGCTCGGCGATGCCCATGGCCACTGCGTCTACCTCTGGGAACGGGAGTGCTCGATCCAGCGGCGCCATCAGAAGGTGGTGGAGGAGGCGCCCAGCCCCTTCCTCGACGACGCCACGCGCAAGGCGATGGGCGAGCAGGCGGTGGCGCTGGCCAAGGCGGTGAACTACCAGTCGGCCGGCACCGTGGAGTTCGTCGTCGGCAAGGACAAGAGCTTTTTCTTCCTCGAGATGAACACGCGCCTCCAGGTCGAGCATCCGGTGACCGAGGCGATCACCGGGCTCGACCTGGTGGAGCAGATGATCCGCGTCGCCGCCGGCGAGAAGCTGGCCTTCACCCAGGACCAGGTTCCGCGCCAGGGCTGGGCGATCGAGTGCCGGATCAATGCCGAGGATCCGCAGCGCGGCTTCCTGCCGAGCACCGGCCGGCTGGTCACGTTCCGGCCGCCGGAGCAGACGATCTTCGCCGGCACGCCGCAGCCCGGCGCCACCGGGGTGCGCGTCGACACCGGCGTCTACGAGGGCGGCGAGATCCCGATCCACTACGACTCGATGATCTGCAAGCTGATCGCCGTCGGCGCCGACCGCAGTGCGGCGATCGCGGCCATGCAGGAGGCCCTCGGAGGCTTCGCGATCCGCGGCGTCGCCAGCAACATCGCCTTCCAGTCGGCGCTGCTCGCCCATCCGCGCTTCGCCGCCGGCGACTTCGACACCGGTTTCATCGCCCAGGAGTTCGCGCAGGGCTTCGATCCCGGCCGCACGCCGCATCCCGATCCCGATTTCCTGCTCGCCCTCGCGGTCGCCGTCAACCGCCGGCTGATGACGCGCTCGGCCGGCATCTCCGGCCAGGTGCGCGGCCACGAGTTGAAGATCGGTGATGCCTGGGTCGCGGTGCAGATCGACGCCGCCGGCAAGCGCACCGAGACGCCGGCGACGGTACAGGTCTCGGGCAATGTCTACCTGGTGACGATCGCCGGCCTGCCGCGGCGCCTCTCGATCACGAGCGCGCTGCGCGACCTCGCCACCGCCGGACTGGTCGACGGCCAGCCCTTCCATGCCCAGGTCGAGCGGGTCGGTCTCGCCTATCGCGTCGCTCACGGCGGCGCCCAGGTCGAGGTGCG
>DATCGH010000776.1:0-2673 GCA_036509055.1 Caldimonas sp. | reverse complement strand
GGGAACGTGCCGCGCGCGAGCTCGCGGATGTTGGTCGCACCACCGGTCTGGAAGACCTCGTCGAGACGCTGCTGGAGCCGGCTCAGCTCGGGAAAGAGGTCGCCGGCGAATCGGAACGAACCGTTCATGATGTTGTTGCCTCCTGTTCGGCAGCCGAAATCAAGAGCGGGCAGCGACCCCATGCCGTGCCCGCCGCCGGACTGCTGCGAGTCCGGCAGGCCGTCGACAGCGCGGTCGCGAGTGCCGCGCGGTCATCGACACAGAAGAAATATTGGCGCCTCGGCATGTTTCAAGGGCCGCCGCATGCGAATTCGACCTTCCGACGGGCGCCCTCACTGCCAGCGCCAGCTCCAGATCAGATCGAGCGAGTTCTCCTCGCCGGACTGGGCCCGCAACGTGAAGCGTTGCGCGATGCGGTAGATCAGCTGCCAGCTGCCGGTCGTCGCGTTGAGGCCGCGTTCATAGCCGACGTACCAGCGCCGCGACAGCTGCTTGCCGAGGCTGACGATCGTCTCGCGCACTTCACCGTCGCTCTGCCGCACCGAGACGTCGTCGAGGCCGATCGCCTTCATGAACGGGTCGCCGCCGGCGCCTTCGCCGGCGAGCAGCGCCAGCGCGGCACGCTGCAGCAGCGCGGTGTCGGCACGGCCGAGGCCCTCGCTCGCGCGGCCGAGGACCAGCCAGCTGAGCTTGTCCATCTCGGACTGCTCCGGCTCGGAGAAGAGTCGCACCCTTGGAATCAGCGCCGTTCCGGTGACCGCGACGCCGACCCGGATGTCCAGGTTCGGGCGGGTCGCCTCGATGTCGAGGCGCGGATTCTCGACGCCGCCGCTGAAGCTCAGCTGCCCGCGATCGATCGTCAGCTTCTGGCCGTACGCGGCGTAGGTGCCGTCGACGGTGTACACGGTGCCGTTCACCGTCAGTCGGTTCGACGGCGACGTGATATGCAGTTCTCCGCGCAGGCCGCTGTCGAGCCCGTGCCCGCGGATGCGCAGGCGCTCCCCCATGTCGACACGCAGATCGAGCGCCAGCTTGCGGCCGTCGCTCGGCACCGCGCTGGCAGGCGGCGTCGAGCCGGGAGTCGATGTTTCCGCCGCCGGTGCCGGCGCGTTCGCCGGCCGCCGCACGACCTTCACGTCGTCGCCGAGCGTCGGTGCATCGCTCAGGCTGAAGTCGATCAAACCTTCGTCGATCGAGAACGCGCCATCGAGCGCGGTGGCGGTGCTGTCGAGGCGAAGCTGTGCGGAGCCGCTGGCGACGATGCGCCGATCGACCCGGCCGAGAAGCTGAAAGCGGTTCGCGGTCAGCTTGACGTCGGCTTGCGGGGCCTCGCCGAAGCTCGCGCCGCCTTCGAGCGCAAGGCTGCCGCCGCCGGCTTTTGCGGTGAAGCGCTCGATACGTGCAACGGCGCCCTGCAGCAGGATCTTCATCTCGCCGTCGCCGATCGCGACGCCCTGCAGGAAGTTGCGCACGCTCAGCGCGCGCCCGCTCAGGTCGCCGGTGTACTCGGGCGCGCCGAGGCGTCCGCTGAGGCTGGCACCGAGGTGAAGCTCGCCGCCGAGGCGCCAGCCGGCCGGGACCCACGGGCCCCAGGTGCCTAGATTGGCGACTTGCAGCTCGACGACGCCCTCGATCGGCGTCGCCGCCGTCGGCCAGGTCGCCCCCGGCGGCGTGCGCGCGACGACCGCGCCGGCGCCGACGCCGAGCGTGGTTCCGGCGAGCGCCTGCGTGAAGTTCCAGACGCCGTCGGCGGCCGCCAACGCGAGGCGCAGGTCGGTCAGGCCGAGCGCCTGGGTCCCCACCTCGTCGGTGACCGTCAGGTCGCCGGCCTTGCGTTCGACGACGATGTCGGCCTTGACCACCGGCGTGCTCTGGATGTCGACGTGACCGGCGATCGTCAGGTCGCCGCCCCAGCCGAAGTCGGGCTGCAGGCGGCGCAGCAGCGGTGCGATCCGCAACGGATCGAGCTCGGCCGTCGCGTCGAGCCGCATCGGCAACCGGTCGCCGTCGCCGGCCTGCCACGCGAACCGGCTCCAGCGCAGTCCGGCGCCGAGCACCTCGGCACGGCCCGGCTCGAGCGAGACCCGGGCGGGACCACCGGTCCACAGTGTCTCGATGCCGATGTCGCGGGCGCGCAGCCAGGTCCCTGCATCGGCTGCGCTCGAGCGCCAGTCGACCTGCTGCACGATTCCCCGCCAGCCCGAGACGCCGCTCGTCGGCGAGCCGACCAGGCTGCCGCGTGCCTGGAGCAGCGCGATGCTCTTGGCGGTCTCGGCCGGCGAGGTCGTGACGAAGACGGCCGAAGGCGCCGCGCCCGCCGAAGTGGCGGTGGCCGCAGCGGCTCCGGGTGCCGATGCCGCCGGCCGGGACCCGGCACCGGTGGGCGACACTGTCGAAGCGGCGGCCGCGCTTGCCGTCGTGGCTGGACCCGGCACGGCCGAGGCGGCCGGTGTCTCGCGGAGCCGATCCGTCCAGGCCGGCAGGGCCGCCTGTGACTCGACGCGCACGTCGATCGCATGCGACTGCGCGGTGCCGTTCAGCTTGAGGTCGAGCGCAGCGAGCACCGTATCGCCGAAGCTCATCCGACGCGCACTCGCCTGCAGCTCGATCGGCGCCTGCGCCGTCGTGCCGAGCTGCCAGCGCGCCTCGGCCTTCTGCACGCTGGTGCTGCCG
>DATCGH010000775.1:0-10260 GCA_036509055.1 Caldimonas sp. | reverse complement strand
GCGCGAGCTCGATCGCCTCGCGCGCGTGGGCCTCGCAGGCCGCGAAATCGGCCAGCCGAAGCGCAAGCGAGCTGCGCCGCTCGGCGACGCGCGCGCGCAGCGCCTCGTCGTCGAGGCGCTCGGCGATGGCTTGCAGGGCGTCGAGCTCGGCCTGCTGCTCCTGCCGGTGCCCGAGCAGCCCGAGCGCGTCTTCGCGTTCCCAGTGCGCGCGCCAGCGCAGCTGCAGCGCAGGCCGGCCCGCGGGCGCGTCGCCGGCGCCCCGGTCGAGAGCCTCGAGCGCACGCGTCGCCAGCGCCGCGGCCGCGTCGCGCGCGTAGCGCGCTCGCGCGTGCTGGGCGGCGCGGACGTAGAACTCGGCCGCCGGCACCCACTCCTCGGCCCGCTCGTAGTGTCCCGCCGTCGTGGCGAGGAAGTCGCCGGCCCTCGCCTCGGCGAGTGCCGCGAACCAGCGCGCAGCCGCCGCGTGCAGCGCGCGGCGCTCGCGCCGCAGCAGCGTGTCGTAGGTCACCTGCTGGAGAATCTGGTGCCTGAAGGCGAAGGCCGTGACGCCTTCGACCGACGCGTCCGGCTCGGGCCGCAGGAGCTCTCGTCGGCACAGACTGGCCAGCGCCAACGGCGCGCGTGCGTCGAGAGCGGCGAGCGTGCGATCCCAGAACACGGTCCCGATCACGCTCGCCTGCTGCAGCGCGAGCCGCTCGTCGGGTCCGAGCTCGTCGAGCCGTGCCTGCACGATGCCGATGAGCGTCGTCGGCAGGCGCGCCGTGACCAGGCGAGTCGCATCGAGCCTCCAGCCTGAGCCCTCCGCGCCGCGGATGTCGATCGCGCCCTGGTCGACGAGCATCCTGACCAGCTCTTCCATGTAGAACGGGTTGCCCTCGGCGCTCCGGGTGAGGCGCTCGCGCAGCACCGCGGGGATGTCGGTCATCTCCTTCAGCAGTTCGCCCGCGAGCCGGCCGCTCGCCGCCTCGTCGAGCGGCGCGAGGTCGATGCGTTCGCGGGCAGCGCGGTCGCTCACCGGGACAGGGCGGCGCTCGAACAGCGTCGGCCGCGCGACGCCGACGACGAGCAGCGGGATGTCGGCCCCGACATCGGCGAGGTGGTCGATGAAGTCGAGCGATTCGCCGTCGGCCCAATGCACATCCTCGAGCTGCAGCACCAGCGGCGTGCCACCGGTCGCGGCGAGGCGGCGCAGCACGCGCACGGCCGCGTGGACGCCACGGCTGCGGATCTGCAGGCGATCATCGACGATGCCGTGGACGTGGCGGCTGGTCGTGAAATCGATGCCGATCAGGTGGCCGAGCAGGTGAGCGTGTCCCTCGGCGGCGTCGGTTCCGGTCTCGGCCTGGAGCAGCGGCACCACCCCGGCGACCAGCTTGCGTTGCGCCACGTCCGTTGCGTCGCCCTCCCCAATGCCGAAGTGCCAGCCGATCACATCGAACAGCAGCCCGTAGGGCCGCGCCAGCGTCTGCGGTGTCGCCCGCCCCTGGAGCAGCAGCACCCGTTCCGGCCCGGTCTCGATCCGGTCGACGAACTCGCGCAGCAGCCGGCTTTTGCCGATGCCCGCTTCGCCGACGACCGTCACCCGGTGCAGGCACCGCTTCTCGAACAGGGACCGGAACACCTGCTGCAGCCGGCCGAGCTCGGCCTCGCGCCCCACCGTCAGCGTCGGGACGCCTTCGATGCCGCGGGTCTCGACGCGAAACGCGCGCGGCCTGGCACGCTCGACGAGATAGGTGACGAGCGGCTCGTCGATGCCCTTGACGGCGATCGGAGCCTGGGCAACGAGATCGAAGATGCCGCGCACATGACAGTAGGTGTCGTGGCTGATCCGCAGCCCGCCGGCGGGCGCGCTTTGCTCCATGCGCGCAGCGACATTGACCGCCGGCCCGCGAATCGTGCCCTCCTCGTCGACGCCACCGCCGAGCAGCACGCCGCCGGTGTGGACGCCGACGCGGATACCGAACTCGGGGACCGCCGCCGCCCGCCGCCGGCTTTCGTCCAGCAGCGCAAGGCCGCAGCGCACGGCCTGGGCGGCGTCGTCCTCGCGGGCCTCGGCCGTGCCGAACGCGGCGAGCAGGCTGTCGCCGGCGTACTGCAGCACTTTTCCACGGTGGGCTTCGACGATCACCGTGAAGGCGGCGAGCGCGCCGTCCATGAGTTGCTGCACGTCCTCGGGCTCGAGGCGCCGGCTCAGCGCGGTCGAGCCGACGACATCGGCGAACAGCACGCTGACTTGGCGCAGGACCGGGCCGATCGCACGCGTTCGCAGCGCCTCGATCTTGGCCTGCAGCGCCGCGACGCCGGCATCGACGACCGCGTCGCCGAGCGCGGAGCGCTGCGCCTGCAGACCCGCGATCGCGGCTTCGAGCCGTTCCTGTTCGAGCCCCGACACTGTGTTGTCCCTGGTGAACGCGGGGTCGCCGCCGCGCGTCGGCACTGTACCAAGGGCGACCAACGGCTCCTGCGATTGCTGAACGGGAATCCAGCGGCGGTGAGCCCTAGGACCCCTGTCCGGAGGTCGCGGCCGGCGCGCCGTAGAGGACGAAGCCGGCCCAGTGCACGGGGTGGCCGAAGCGCGGGTGACGTGCCATTTCCCGCTTGGTCGCGGTCAGCGCCTCGTCAGGGGGCGCTCCGGCTTTCAAATGGCGGAACAGCCGGGTGACGAACTCGGCGGCGCTGGCGTCGGGCACGCTCCACAGCGTGACGACGGCGTTGCGGTTACCGGCGACCATCAATGCCAAGGGCAAACCCATGACGCCCGCTCCCGCGCGTACCGGGCCGAGGCCTGTCTCGCAGGCCGACAAGACGATCAGTTCACTGGTCAGCTCGTAGAGCGGCAGCTCGGCCGCAGTCAGGTAGCCGTCGAAGCCAGCGGCGCCGGGTTGGCGCAGCACGATGGCCGACAGCGAGGGATGGGTGTACGACAGGTAGCCGTGCGTGGCGACCAGCAGGTACCGGTAGCGTCCCAGCTCGCCGCTGGCGTTCAACGCGGCCAGTCGCGGTTCCGAGGCCTGCTCGCCGAGCAGCAGGTGCGGGCGCGTGAACAGGCGGCCGACGGCGCGAACCTCGCGCTCAGCGCCCGGCAGCGGCGTCCAGCGCTTGCCAAGGGTGTCGAAGGCGCGGCGCGTCGCCGTGTCGTCGCTCGCCATGGCGCTGATCGCGCCGTCGAGCGTGGCCTTGCGCAGCGCGTCTCCGCCTTGCGCCGAGGACGACTGCGCGGCCGAGGCCTCGGCTTCGAAACGCGGCGCGCCCACAGCCAGTAGCTCGCGTGCGTGCCTGGCGGCAATCGGGCGCCGGCGCAGCAGGCCGTACACCGACAGCGACTGGACGTAGCTGATGGCGTAGCGCTCGCCGAGCGGCCGACCGCCAGGTTCCAGCAGATCGAAGGGAAGCAGAGCCAGTGCGCCATCGGGTGACACCGCCAACCGGGTCGCTGTCGTCGGGCAGGCCGCGACCGCCGGTGACACGGCGTCCGAAAGCTCGCGCAGCGCCGAGGTCGCATCGGCGCCGCGCGAGCCCGCGGACCAGGTCTCGCGCAAGCGCTGCACCGCCGACTCCAGCACCTTGGGTGCAGGGAGCGCGACATAGGCGACGCGCTGGGTACGCCCGAGCACGAAGACGCCGGCATGCTCGCCGCCGATGACGAAACTCAGCAGACAGGTGTCCGGCGCGAGCACGAGTGGCACGTCGCCGCTGCCGAGCACTTGCGCTTCAGCCACCGCAGCGAAGCGGGGATAGGCCTGGCGTGCCGCCGCGCGCCGCGCCAGATAGGCCTGCGCTTCGGCCTCGCGACGGGCCCCTGCTTCCACGCGTGCGGCATCGCCCTGCGCCGCCGACAACGCCGCGTCGGCCGAGCGCACGCGCGCACGCAGCTCGCTCAGCTCGTTGCGCACGGCGGGCGGCAGCGCCGGGCTGGCGTCGCCGGCCACCGCCCCCAGCGTGGCCAGCAGCACGCGGCCCTTGAAGCGCTCGGACAGATCGAACGCCGCGTCGACTTCGCCTCGCCCGGCGCGCAGCGTCACGTAGCGCAGGTAGGGTCCGGCGTGGGTCACCTGCAGAAGCGACGCCGCATCCTCCGACAACCCGTACCGCTCGGTTTGGTCGACCAGGTCGACGAATTGCCGCAACAGCGCCTCGAGCACGGTGCCGTCGCCCAGCCGCTCGGCAGACTGCGCCGCAGTGCCCAGCAGATTCAGGGCGCGCCGCCGGTCGGCAATGGTGCGAATGCGCTCCGCGGCGATGGACAGATGCGCGCGCGCCCTCGGATCGTCGCCTGCGGAGGCGAGCGCTGCCGCCAGCAGGGTGTGCGCGATGATGGTCAGCTCGCCGGTTTCACCGAACACTTCGGTGGCCGGTGCGATCAGCGCTTCGCCGATGCGCACGGCCTCGGCGTGACGCCCCACCAGGTCAAGCAGCTCGACCAGGTGGATCCGGGTGTTCAGGGTCTGCGGATGCTTCGCGCCCAGCTTGTCGTCGGCTGCAAGGATCTGCGGCTCGATGAACTGTAGCGACTCCAGCGGCCGCCCGAGGTCGCCCAGCACCAGCGACAGGTTGCGCGCAGAGATGAGCGAGGCCAGATGACCCGGCCCGTAGAGCTGGTTGTAGCCTTCCCACGCTTCGCGCGCAAAGGGAAGCGCGGCCTCGTTGTCCCCCAGCTGGCGCAGGTTGTTGGCAAGGTTGTTGGTCGAGCGCAGCGTGTCCGGATGCAGCGGTCCGGCCAGCGCACGCGTCATCAGATAGCTGCGTTGCTGGGCCAGCAGGCCCTCTGACAGCCGACCCACCGGCGTATACGCTGCCGCCAGCCGGTCCTGCAGCGCTGCGGCACGCAGCGAGCGCTCGTCACCGAGCTGCTGCGCCAGCGCCTGCAGTTCCGGGATCGCGTCGCCATAGCGACCCGCGCGGATGATGCTGCGCGCGAAGAGCAGCCGCCCGTCGAAGAGCAGCGGGTCGTTTCGGTCCAGCGCCTGGCGCATCGCGGCGACCAGGCCTTCGGCGTCAGCCACCGCGCTGGCGGAGCGCGCCGTTGTCAAGCGCGCGCCGAGCCACAGGCGCTCCAGGCGCAGAACCTGTCGGTGGGCCCGGCCCAGCGCCTCGCGCGCCAGGGTCAGGTCGGACTCGATCAGGCCCAGCACCTCGCGCTGGCGATCCAACATCTCCAGCGCGCCGGCCAGGTCCAGCAGCGCTTCCAGCGTCGGCTGGGCCAGTGCGCCGTGGCGTTCGCGCAGCGCCTGCCAACGCGACCTCCCGATCGGCATCGGATCGGGCACCTCGCCTGCATCGATGGCCGCCTCCATCGCTCGCCAGCGCAGCTCGCGCACCAGCGAGGCGGCGGCGTCGGGGGCTGCGCCTATCTGCCGTTCCGCCAGCCGCCGGCGCTCGGCGCGCGCCTGCAGGCCGCCCGCGCGCTGGCCGGCCTGGTGCCGTGTCTCGGTATCGGCGGCGACCGCAATCAAACGGTCGCGCTGCTCGGCCGGCAGGGTGCCGATGACATCTCCCGCGACAGCCCACTCACGCACCCGGCAGCCGACCTCCTGGGACCACACGCCGCTCAGCGCGGGCGGACGAAGCGAAGAGCGCACCAGCGTGAGCGGCGCATTCGGGTCCAACGGCGCCACGTCCGCCACCGCCAATGGCAGCAGCCGACCGTCGTCGAGCAACAGGGCGGCGCGCGCGGTGTCTGCGAAGCCCGTGACGACCTCGACTCGCTGATCCGGCTGGAGCAGCCGCGCGCAATCGACGCCCTCGCCGGTCACGGTGGCCGCGCCGGCAAGCTGCGCAGCTGCGGCCGCCAGGCACAGCCCGATCGATCGCATCGCCAACTTCGTGCGTGGACTACATTGCATTGCCGCCGACGCCCGCGTGGACACGATGGATCCGAAAAGCCTGCTGGCCCTGTCGAAGCTGCTGGATGAGGCGCTGGACCTGCCCGACGATGCGGCGCGCCGGCGCTGGATGGCGGCGCTCGCGCCGCCCGACGACTCGCTCCGGCCGCAGCTCGAGAAGCTGCTGGCCGCGGGCGCCGCCACCGGCTTGGACCGCGGCCCGCCGTTGACCGCCCTGGTGGACGCCGCCGATCGTCGCGAACCGGCCGCGGGCGACCGCGTCGGCCGCTACCGCTTGCTGCGCCCGCTCGGCCGAGGCGGGATGGCAATGGTCTGGCTGGCCGAAACGGCCGACGCTGACGATCGCGCGACAGTCGCGCTGAAGTTCCCGGCCGTGTCGCTCGATAGCGCGGCCTTCATGGAACGCTTCGCACGCGAACAGCGATTCCTTTCCGGCCTTCACCACCCCGGCATCGCACGGCTGATCGAAGCCGGCGTCTCCGACGCGGGCCAGCACTTCATTGCGCTGGAATATGTCGACGGCGTGCCACTGGACATCTACTGCGATACGCAGCGTCTGGGACTGCGTGCACGCATCTCGTTGATGCTTCAGGTTCTGGAGGCGGTGGGATACGCCCATGCGCAATCGATCCTGCATCGCGACCTGAAGCCCTCGAACATTCTCGTCGACCGCCACGGTGAACCGCGGCTCCTCGACTTCGGTATCGCCAAGCTCTTGGTCGACGGCACCGCACAGGAGACCGAGCTGACGCAAGCGTTGGGACGCTTGATGACACCCGACTACGCGAGTCCGGAGCAGGTGGCGGGGGGCAGTGTCGGTGCGGCCAGCGACGTCTACGCGCTGGGGGTCATGCTGTATCAGCTGTCGTGCGGCCGACGGCCGTACCGGGTCGACCGCCATGCGCGCAAGCGATTCGAGGAAGTCTTGCTGTCCGAGGACCCCTTGCCACCCAGCCAGGCGTGCCGTGCCGACGCCCCCGTGGCCCGCGCCGAAGGCGGCCCGGTCGCCCTCTCGCGTGCGCTGGCCGGCGACCTGGACGCCATCATCCTGAAGACCTTGCGCAAGAAGCCGGCCGAGCGGTACGCACAAGTGGCCGACCTGGCCGCTGACCTGAGGCGCTGGCTCGCGCATGAGCCCGTGCAGCCCACCCTGATGCGCCTGCGCTTCCAGGCCGGGCTGCTGCTGAAACGACATCGTGCCGCGCTCGTGATCGTGTCGCTGCTCGTGCTTGGCCTTGGCGGGACTCGGCAGGGGCACGCGTTGGCGGCGGGCCTCGAAGTCTGGCTCACACCCGCGCTGCCGGCGCAGCGCAGCGTCGCGCTGGTCACGATCGGCCCCGAAGACTATCAGCGCCTGTTCGGTGCCGTCAGCCCGCTCGACGCCAGCCGGCTGAAGGCCTTGGTCGCGCGCATTCTGGAGGGCGATCCGGCGGCTCTCGGCGTGGATGTCGAAACAGCCGCACCCGGGTTTGCCGAGCTGCGGCAAGCCTTCCCGCCCGAACAGGCGGCACGGGTGGTTTGGGGCCGCGGCATCGCCGCTTCCGACGATGCCAGCGCGCTTCCGACCCCGCGCCCGGTGCTCGGCGGAGCCGCCGCCGACGGCCCCTGGCGCTGGGGCCTGGCCTTGTTGATCGCCGACGGCGGCGACGGTGCCGTTCGCTGGTTGCGCCGCGTCGTGACAACGACGGAGGGCGCGATGCCCACGTTGGCCGAGGCGCTGGTGAAAGGACTGCGCGCTCGCGTTCCCGGCGATCCCCCGCAGGCCCTGCGAGGCCTGCGTTATGTGCGCGTGGAACGGCTGGAACTGCCTGCCACGCTGATACTGGCCGACGGCTTCACGTGGCAGGACCGCATCCGCGGCCGCGTCGTGATCCTGGGTGGCCGCTACGACGCGGCCGATGTCCATCCCACCCCGCGGGGCCTGATGCACGGCGTGGACGTCCTCGCCTACACCATCGAGACGGAACTTGCTGGCCGTGCCCACCCGAAGCCCGGCTTGCCGATGCTGCTGTCGATCGCGGTCGTGGACATGGCCGTCGCGATGCTGCTCTTGCGGCGGCACCGGCGTCGATTCGCGGTGCCTGCGAGCTTCGTCGGCGCCGCCGCGCTCGCAGCCGGACTCGCGCTCACGGGTCTGTTCCCCGCGTGGTCCTATGCCCTGCTGTTGGCGGCGGTGGTCGCCGCCGGCGCGATGCTGCCGAGCCGTCACGCGACAGCAGACTAGGTCGGTCCGAGGGCGCGTTGTCATTGCCGTGAAGACGTCGACAACGTGGCACGCATGAAGGCGCGCTTGGCGTCTGCATCCACGGCCTCTCCCCAGCCGTCGGCCATCGCCGCCGCGGCCCGGAGCCGGGCGCGCGCCGCCGACACATCCGGCGGCGCCACCGCCAGCACCCATTTGCGCTCCGGCGGCAAGGTGGCCGCCTCGCCCTCGCGACGTAGTTCCAGCTCGAAAAGCCCGGGCTGAGGCGATTCGACGGTCGCCCTCCCCGCTCGCGGCAACCACACCAGCCTGGCCTTGATCGGTGCCTCGTCGCAGCGTCGCTGCCCCGGACAGGCCAATGGCGTCAGTGTGACCTCGAACACGCCTTCGGCTCGGCCCTCCAGCACCGACGCCAGGTGCAGTTGCCCCGCTTCCCAAACCAGCACCCCGTCATCAGGAGGCGACGCCGACCTGCTGAGCGTCGTGACATAGCGATCCGGCTGATCGGCGATGGCCGCGAACACGGGACCCAGCCACCCCTCGCGCCCGGCAGGTGCCGTCGGCGCGGGTACGGCCATCGGTTTGCGACAGGCCGCAGGCTCTTCGCAGCGACGTGCCAGCAGCACGCCCCCGGTTCGCGCCGCGATGACCGTGATGCGGTCGCCTGCCGCTGGCGCGGGTGCCATGAGCAGCGCGCCGGGAGACACCGGTGCGCCAATGGTCAGGGGGGCCGCCTGACCCTTCTCCAGCCATTGGCCCTGCACCACGAGCACGTAGCCGGCGGGCTCGACGGCATGGCCGGTCATGGCTGCCATCAGGACCGCCACGAACGTCAGCGCCTTCGCCGGTATCCCCATGCTCGTTCGCGCCATTCCCGCTGGCAGGCAGACCTTTGAATCTCGCATTGCCACCCCGGAGTAGAAGACCAAGACGGATTCGAAGGGATGTACGTGGCGCGAGTGGAAAAGCGGCCATGCGTCAGCGCCTGCGCAATACTATCCATCGACCTCGTGCCGCGTCTACGTGCGTCGCCACCCCGAGCGCTACCGAACGCTACCGGGCCGCCTGAGCGGCCTCAGATCAGTGCCGCTTCGGCAGCGGGCTGGGCGCTACGCAGGCGGCGCTTTGCATGCATCTCGTCGTCCTCGCGGGTCATGTCCATGCCGACCTGCTCGAACATTCGCCGCATCGGCAGATTGCGGACGACGCACATGCCGACCAGCGCTTCGGCTCCCATGGCCATGGCGAATCGCTCAAGCGCGGCCATGAGGCGCGTCGCCAAGCCTTGCCGGCGCCAGTCGGCATCGACGCTGAATGCCGCCTCGACGCGGCCGCGGCCCTGCACGGCATACACGCACCCGTGCGCCAGCGCAACGAGAACACCACATTCGTCGACGACGCCGAACACCGCATCGCGCTCGAAAGGGATGCCGGCGACGTAGCGCCGAATCGTCTCTTCGGTCACCAGCCCGGCGGCGAAGCGCATCGAGCGATCGTCCGGCGACAGGCGCAGCAGGTGAGCGACGATCGCTTCGCTATCGGCAGGGTGAAGGGCAACAAGAGCGTTGGACATGCTAGCTTCCGGGTAGGCGTGGGCATGTGCTCCACATCCGGAAGTACGCAGGCCCGGCGCCAAAACCGGCCACGCCCTGCGCTGGCTGTGCGATTGGCGGTGCGCGTACCGACGCCAGGCGCCAGAATCGACGCCTCGGAAGGTGCATCGATGACGGAACTCACGACCCTGCTGGCCGCCGCCCGAGCGGGAGACCGCAAGGCAGCCGAGCAGGCCTTCTCGCTGCTCTACGACGATCTGCGCCGCCTCGCGCGTTCACGCCTGCGCCAGCACCGGACCATGACGCTGCTCGACACCACCGCGCTGGTGCACGAGTCGTATCTCAAGCTCATGGGCGGCGCTGGCCTTGCAGTCGAGGACCGGCACCACTTCTTCGCCTACGCCGCTCGCGTGATGCGCTCGGTCATCGTCGACTTCGCACGCGCCCGGCAGGCCGAGCGGCGGGGCGGTGCGGCCGACCACGTGGCGCTCGACACGGATATTTCCGAAAAGATCGCCGCCCCCGAGACGGACGTGTTGCGCGTGCACGAGGCGCTCGAGGTCCTGGCACAGGCCGACGAGCGCTTGGCGCAGATCGTCGAAATGCGCTATTTCGGCGGCATGACCGAAAACGAGGTCGCCGAGGTGCTGGGACTCTCGGA
>DATCGH010000774.1:0-9429 GCA_036509055.1 Caldimonas sp. | reverse complement strand
CGTCGGAGCGCGACCGCCTGGAGCGCGACAAGCGACAGGCGCTCGCCGCGATCAAGGAGACGGAGCTCGACCATCAGATGGGCAAGCTCTCGGACGAGGACTACGGCCGCATGCGCGAGCGGTTCGAGCGGCAGGCGCTCGACGCACTGGCCGCGCTCGATCGAGGAGGACGGCGCGGATGATCACCATCGAGCAGTTCCAGCAGGTCGAGCTCCGCGTGGGCATCGTGAAGGAGGCGGCGGCGCACCCGAATGCAGACCGCCTGCTCGTCCTGAAGGTCGACCTCGGCACCGAGGAACGGCAGATCGTCGCCGGTATCCGCGCGCACTACGAGCCGGAGTCGCTCGTCGGCACGCAGGTCGTCGTGGTGGCGAACCTCGCGCCCGCGATGCTCCGGGGCGTCGAGAGCCAGGGCATGCTGCTCGCCGCGTCGGCCGAGGGCGCGCTCGCCGTCGTGCGGCCGGCGGCGCCGATGCCGGCAGGGGCGGTGGTGCGGTAGGTGATCACGCCCGTCGTCGCCGAGGGGCTTCGGCGGACGTTCGCGGGCGTGAGCGTGCTCGCGGGCGTCGACCTCGTCGTCGAGGGCGGCGAGTGCGTGGCGCTCCTCGGCGCGAACGGCGCCGGCAAGACGACGCTGCTCCGCTCGGTGCTCGGCCTGACGCCGCCGCGGCGCGGCCGGATCGAGTTCGCCGGCCGCGACATCACCCGCGCGCCGACCCACGAGATCGCCCGCGCCGGCATCGGCTGGGTGCCCGACGACCGGCGTGTCTTCCCGACGCTGACGGTGGCGCGCAACCTGGCGATCGCGCGCAAGAAGACGGCGTTTCGCCCCTGGAGCGAGAAGGACTGCTTCGCCATCTTCAGTGCCCTGGAGTACCTGATGGAGCGCGAGTGCGAGAACCTCTCGGGCGGCGAGATGCAGATGGTTGCGATCTCGCGCGCCCTGCTCGGCGCGCCCGGCCTGGTGCTGTTCGACGAGCCGAGCCAGGGGCTGGCGCCGAAGATCGTGCAGGACGTGATGAAGACGATCCGGCGCCTGCGCGACGAAGGCATCGGTGTTTTGGTGGTCGAGCAGAACGTGCAGAGCGCGCTCGCCGTCGCCGACCGGGTCTACGTGCTCGACCGCGGCCGCATCGTCCACGAAGGCGGCGCCGGCGCGCTGCTCGACGACGGCGTGCGCCGCACCGAGCTGCTGGGCGTGTGACAACGATGGCCGTGCCGCTGCTCCACGTCGACCGGCTCGCCCGGCGCTACACCCGCGGCCTGCTCAGGCCGCAGGTGACGTTCTCGCTCGAGGCCGACTTCACGATCGAGGGACCGTCGGTGGTCGGCGTGATGGGGCCGAACGGCTCCGGCAAGACCACCCTGTTCGAGCTGATCACCGGCAGCAACGCGCCTGACGCCGGCCGGGTGCTGATCGACGGCCAGGACGTGCATGCCGTCCGCTACGGCGAGCGCGACCGGGTCGCGATCCACTATCACCAGTCGTACCAGGTGCGGCGCTTCCGGCGCACCCGGCCCGAGGCCTTGATGGAGAGGGCGAAAAGCGAGGCACCGCGCGTCCACCTCTTCGACGAGCCCCAGTTCAACACCCAGGACGGCTACATCGGCTTCATGCTCGACTTCTTTCGCAAGCTTCGCACCGAGGGCCGGCTGGTCTTCCTCTGCCTGCATCCGAACGAGCCCTGGCATCTCGAGATCCTGCGCGAGGTCTGCGAGCGCTTCGTGTTCGTCGAGCGTGGCCGCCTCACCCACGGCGCCTCGCTTGCCGAGCTGGAGCGGGACGAGCGGGTGCGCGCCTACCTCGGCCGGCTCGCTGCCCCGGCAAGCGCGTAGGGCGGCTTCTCGCCGGGCAGGGCGAGCGCCGGGATGACCCGGTCGACGTCGGCGAGGGCCTTGACCAGCGCCTCGGCGCGCGCCGCCTGGCCCGCGTCGGCGACGCAGCCTTCGATGTAGATGAAGCGGCGCTGCGCCGTCAGCCAGAGGGTCGTGCCGGCGAGCGCCGGCTCGCGGCGCAGCGCCGCCGCCGCGGCGGTCGCGTTCGCCGCGTCGTAGCGGTAGGCGTTCGGCTCGGCGCAAAGGCCGGCGAGCCAGCAGGTCGTGCCGCGCTCCAGGCGCGAGTGCGCCTCGACCCGCCGCTCGACCTCGGTGTAGGCCGGGCCGAGCGGCGCCGGACAGGGGCGGCCGGCCGTCGCCTGAATGAAGGGGTCGTTGAACGGATTGAGCAGGCGCGGCGGGTCTGCTGGGGCGAAGGCCGGCGTCGTCGCAAAGAGGACGGCCGCCGCGAACGCCGCTGCCGCTGCGCCTCCTGCCCACCGCATCGCTACAACGGCAGCTCGGTGAAGTAGCGGCCACCGTGGAAGAGCAGCGGCTTGGCGCCCTCGCGCCGGGCGCAGTGCTCGACCTCGCCGACGAAGATGACGTGGTCGCCTTCCTCGTAGCGGCTGCGGTTGAAGCATTCGAACACCGCCGCCGCGCCATCGATCAGCGGCACGCCGCTGGCGCCGGCGCGATGCGCCACGCCCTCGAAGCGCTCGAGATCCTTGCTGGCGAAGCGCTCGGCCAGCGCCTTCTGCTCGGCCGAGAGGATGTTGATCGCGTAGTGCGAGCCGCGGCGGAACGCCGGCATCGACCCGGCATGGCGCGACAGGCTCCAGAGCACCAGCGGCGGTTCCATCGACACCGAGTTGAACGAGTTTGCGGTCAGGCCGATCGGCTGGCCGGTGCGATCGAGCGCGGTGACGATGGTCACGCCGGTGGCGAACATCGCCAGCGCCGCGCGGAAGTCGGCGGCGGCGAATGCGGGCGTGGCGGCACGGGCGGGCGGAGGCATGTGCGCCATTGTCGGTCGGCAGGGACGGCGTCGCTGGCGCAACGCCGGTCTCCCTAGAATCCCCCCATGACCCTTTCGCCCGCTCGCGGTGCGGCTCCACGCGAGCGCTTCGACCGGGCCGTCCGGCTGATCGCGGTCACCGTTCTCGGCTTCGCCTCCGGCCTGCCGCTCGCCCTCACCGGCCAGGCGATGCAGGCCTGGCTCACTGCCGACGGCATCGACATCGCCACCATCGGCTTCCTCAGCCTGGTCGGCCTGCCCTACACCTTCAAGTTCCTCTGGGCGCCGCTGATGGACCGGTTCGAGCCGCCGTGGCTGGGCCGGCGCCGCGGCTGGCTGGTGCTGACCCAGCTGGCGCTGGCCGGGGCGCTGCTCTGGATGGCGGCGACGCCGCCGGCTTCGGCCCTCGGCGCCTTCGCCCTGCTCGCGGGCCTGGTGGCGCTGCTCTCGGCGTCGCAGGACATCGTCGTCGACGCCTACCGCACCGACCTCCTGCCCGCAGCCGAGCGCGGCATGGGCTCGTCGCTCACCGTCCTCGGCTACCGGATGGCGATGATCCTCTCCGGCGGCATCGCCTTCATCTGGGTCGACCCGCGCCAGGGCGGCGGCTGGAGCTGGCCCGAGGTCTACCGGACCATGGCGCTGTACATGGTGTTCGCGGCGGCGTTCTCGGCGCTGCTGGTGCCGCGGCTGGTCGACGCGGCGCGGCCGGTCAGCGTCGCGCGGAACGACCTGCTCGGCTTTCTCGCCGTCGCCGCAGCGGTCGCGCTCGGCTTCGTCGTCACCCGCTATGCCTTCTCGCCGCTGGCGCGCGAGGCGGTGCTGCCCCTCTTTTCGGGCAGCAACATCGCGGCCACCTTGCAGCAGCGCTGGGCCGACCTGGTCGCCTTGTTCGCCGGCATCGTCTTCACCCTGCCGCTGGTGGCCTGGGCGGCGAGGCGGGCCCGGTTCGAGACCCTGCTCGGCGGCCTGAAGAGCTACTTCGCCCAGCCGGGCGCGGCGCCCTTTCTCGCCTTCATCGTCCTCTACAAGCTGCCCGACGCGTTCGCCGGCGCGCTGCTCACGCCGTTCCTGCTCCAGGCGATGCAGTACAGCACCGCCGAGGTCGGCGTCGTCAACAAGGTGATCGGCCTGTGGCTGACGATCATCGGCGCGCTCATCGCCGGCGCGCTGATGATCCGCCTCGGCCTGTGGCGGGCGCTGCTGCTGTTCGGCATCCTGCAGATGCTCGGCAATCTCGGCTTCTGGTGGCTGGCGGTGAACGGCCGCGGCGCGCTGCCGGGGCTGACGATCCCGCCGTTCGACTGGGGCTTCGTCAAGCTCGCCGAGGCGACGCCGGTCGATGGCGGCCTGCTGATGGCGATCGCCAGCGAGAACATCACCAGCGGCATGGGCACCGCCGCCTTTCTGGCGTTCCTGATGAGCCTGTGCAACCGGCGCTTCAGCGCCACCCAGTTCGCCCTGCTCAGCGCCTTTGCCTCGGTCGGCCGGGTCTGGGTCGGGCCGCTCGCCGGGGTGCTGGCGCAGTCGATCGGCTGGCCGGCCTTCTTCATCGCCTCGACCATCGTCGCCCTACCGGCTTTGGCCCTGTTGCTGGTCTTGCGCCGGCCGATCGATATGCTGGAGGCCGATCCTGCTCGCAAAGGCGACGATGGCTGACCCGACCTCGAATTCGATCGACCTCTTCTCCTGCGGCTGCGTCGGCGCGCGCGGCGGGCTGCGCCGGCGCTCGTTCGTCGCCCTGCTCGGCGGCGCGGCGCTCGCTGCCGGCGGCCTGCCCGAGGCCGGCGCGCGCGAAGGCGTCGAGGTCCCGCCGCCGTCGCAGCTTTCCAAGCTGGTCAGCGCGCAGCAGGTGGAGCAGGCCGCGGCGAAGCAGTACAACGAAATGCTCGGCCAGGCGTCGCAGAAGCGCGCGCTCGCGCCGCCCAACCATCCGCAGGTCGAGCGGCTGCGCTTCATTTCCGAGCGCCTGATCCCCCACACCTACGAGTGGAATCCCCACGCCAGGAATTGGCGCTGGGAGGTGAACCTGATCGGCAGCAAGCAGATCAACGCCTTCTGCATGCCCGGCGGCAAGATCGCCTTCTTTTACGGCATCCTCAACGAGCTCAAGCTCAACGACGACGAGGTCGCGATGATCATGGGCCACGAGATGAGCCACGCCCTGCGCGAGCACGCGCGCGAGCAGATGGGCAAGACGATGGCGACCCGCGGCGCGATCGAGGTCGGCTCGGTGCTCCTGGGGCTGGGCAGCGGCGGGCGCCTCCTCGCCGACATGGGCGGGCAGCTCCTGACCCTGCGCTTCGGCCGGGAAGACGAGAGCGAAGCCGACCTGATCGGCCTCGAGCTCGCCGCGCGCGGCGGCTACGACCCGCGCGCCGGGGTCACGCTGTGGAAGAAGATGGCGTCGGCGAACAGCCGCGCGCCGGTCGAGCTGCTGAGCACCCACCCCTCGGGGCCGACGCGCATCAGCGACATCGAGCTCAACCTGCCGAAGGTGATGCCACTCTACGAGCGCGCCGACAAGCCCGATCGCCGCTTCGGCCCGCCGACGGGGACCCCGGCCGCTCCGAAAGAGTAGCGATCGGCGTCGCAGCTCTGCGGCGGGGCGGTTGAGCCGGCAGGACTTGGCGCCCGCGCACGCATCGGCAGGCGGCGAAGGGGCCGCTGAGTTGCGCGTGAATAGTTCGCAAACGTGACCCCAACTCTTCCATTTCTCGCCCCGTCGACAGCGACGACATTGCCCTGGGCCGCTGCTTTCTGTAGTGGCCTCAGGAGATGGCAATGAACTTCAAACGAAATCGGATCGACGACACCATGGGCTTCGCCGCCGTGGTCGTCCTGGCCCTGCTGGCGGTCGGCTTGCAGGTGAGCGTGTCGATGGGCTACGCGCTCGATCGTGACGGCATCCAGGCGCATGCGGACGAGAAAGCTCGGGAAGTACGGCTGGCCGAGGCCGCCAGCGCGGCTCGCCGTGCGAATGAAATTCGAGTCGCGCTCCGCCACCCTTGAGATGGTGGCTGGTCAAGCGGCGTCGCCAAGGTGCCGGCGCAGCCAGCCTTCCATGTCGGCGATCTCCTCGGCGCAGACCGAGTGGGGCATCGGGTACTCGTGCCACTCGACCGGGTGGCCGAGCCGCACCAGGGCATCGCGCGACGCCCGCCCCCGGGCGATCGCAATCACCGGGTCGAGCGTCCCGTGGGCCATGAAGATCGGCAGGTCGCGGTTGCCGGCGTGTCGCTCGGCCTCGGCCTTGGCGGCGAGCGGCAGGTAGCCCGACATGCACACCAGGCCGGCGAGGCGCTCGGCATGGCGCAGGCCTGTCATCAGCGTCACGGCGCAGCCCTGGCTGAAGCCGGCGAGGACGATCCGCCGCGCCGGAATGCCGCGCGCCTTCTCCCGGGCGATCAGCTCCTCCACCAGCGCCTGCGACTGGCGGAGGCCGGCTTCGTCCTCGCGCGGGCTCTGCGCGTCGAGGCTCAGGATGTCGTACCAGGCGGGCATGACGTAGCCGTTGTTGATCGTCACCGGTCGCACCGGCGCGTGCGGGAAGACGAAGCGCACCGGCCCGACCGCAGAGAGATCGAGCTCGTGCGCCACCGGCACGAAGTCGCTGCCGTCGGCACCGAGGCCGTGCAGGATGATCATGCTGGCGGTGGGATTCGGTGCGGTCTCGATCTCGATCGGGTCTTGGGTCATGGGATCCTCACAGGCTGAAGGCGTAGTCGATGACGAGCGGCGCATGGTCGGAGAAGCGCTTCTCGAGGTAGATGTGCTCGCTCTTCGCGAGCGCGGCGACGCCGGGCGTCGCCAGGTGGTAGTCGAGGCGCCAGCCGACGTTCTTGGCGCGGGCCTGACCGCGGTTGCTCCACCAGGTGTACTGCTCGGGGTGCGGGTTGAGCGTTCGGAACACGTCGACGAAGCCAAGCTCCTCGAACAGGCGCGTCATCCAGGCGCGCTCCTCGGGCAGGAAGCCGCTGTTCTTTCGGTTGCCCTTCCAGTTCTTGAGGTCGATCTCCTTGTGCGCGATGTTGATGTCGCCGACCAGGATGACCTCGCGTTCCTTGCCGAGCTTCTCGAGGTAGGGCGCCATCCGCTCGAGGAAGCGGAACTTGGCCGCCTGCCGATGCTCGCCCGAGGAGCCGCTCGGGAAGTAGCAGCTGACGATGCTGAGCTTCGGCACCTTCCGGCGCGACGGCCGGTCGAAGCGCGCCTCGACGTAGCGGCCCTCGGCGTCGAACTCCTTGTCGCCGAAGCCGAGCCGCACCCCGCTCGGGCGCCTGCGGCTGTAGAGGCCCACGCCCGAGTAGCCCTTCTTCTCGGCGAAGTGGAAATGGCCCTTCATGCCGGCGACCTTGTCGAAGCGGCCTTCGACCGTCTCGGCCTGGCATTTGATCTCCTGCACGCCCATACAATCGGCGCCCACCCCTTCGGCCCAGGCCTCGAAGCCCTTCGCCGCAGCCGAGCGGATGCCGTTCAGGTTCAGCGAGACGAGGCGAAACAAGGCGACTCCCGCATGCCCGTCCACACTCCCGACCCCATGCTCGCGCGCGAGTTCGTCGCCTTCGCTGTCGAGGCCGGTGTGCTCAGGTTCGGCGAATTCAGGACCAAGGCGGGGCGGCTGTCGCCGTACTTCTTCAACGCGGGCCTGTTCGACGATGGCGCCAAGCTGTTGCGCCTGTCGGAATTCTATGCGCGGCGCCTTGTCGCCTCGGGGATCGAGTTCGACATGCTGTTCGGGCCGGCCTACAAGGGGATCACCCTGGCCGCCGCCGTCGCCTTGCAGTTCGGCCTGCGCGGCCGGTCGCTGCCCTTCTCGTACAACCGCAAGGAAGCAAAAGATCACGGAGAGGGCGGCATCGTGGTCGGCGCACCGTTGCGGGGTCGTACCGTGATCGTCGATGATGTGATCACCGATGGCGCCTCCAAGCGCGAGTCGGTGGAGCTGATTCGCCGCGAAGGGGCGACACCGGTGGCCGTGCTCATTGCGCTCGATCGCATGGAGCGTGGCGGCACCGACGACAACCTTTCGCGGCATTCGGCCGTCATGGACCTCGAGCGCGATCTCGGCCTGCCGGTGATCGCCATCGCCACACTTGCCGACCTGATGGAATTTCTGAACTCGGATGCGGATTCGCCGCTCGCGGCCCACGCCGAGGCGGTGGCGAGGTATCGCGAACGCTATGGGGCCTAGCTCGTTGCCGCGGGCGCGCGCCACTGCGCGCATCCTGGCGGCGGTCGCGCTTTGCGGCCTTTCCTTCCTGCAGCCCAGCCAGGCCGCCGAGCCGGCCAATCCGCGCATTTTCCAGTGCGTGCTGGCCGACGGGCGCAAGGTCACTTCCGACAAGCCGATCGCCGAATGCATGAATGTCGGCAAGCCGCAGCGCGAGCTCAACAAGGACGGCTCCGAGAAGGCGATCGTCGAAGCGCCGCCGACCGAGGACGAGAAGGCCGAGCGCGAGAAGATCCGGCGCCAGCGCGAGGCCGAGCGCACCGCCTACGAGATCGAGGTCCGGCGCGACCGCGACCTGCTCAAGCGCTTTCCCAACGAGGCGGCGCACGGCAAGGCGCGCGAGAAGGCGCTCGACGACGTCGGCGGCTCGGTGCGCAACTCCGAGGCGCGGATCAAGCTGCTGCTCCAGGAGCGCAAGCCCCTGCTGGACGAGGCCGAGTTCTACGTCGGCAAGTCCTTGCCGCACAAGGTCCGGCTCGCCCTCGATGCCAACGATGCCTCGCTCGAGGCGCAGCGCTCGCTGGTGCAGAACCAGCAGATCGAGGTGGTTCGCATCAATGCCCTGTACGACGCCGAGCTCGCGCGCCTCAGGAGGCTCTGGGCCGGGGCGGTGCTCGGTACCGCCGGCGCCGCGTCCGGCACCCCGGTGACCAGCGTGGCGCAACGGCAGGCCTCGGCGCCGAAATAGCCTCCCCGCCGCCGCCCTGTCGGGCCTGCGGCTCAGTCGCCGAGCTTGGCGCGCAAGAGCGCGTTCAGCTGCGCCGGATCGGCCTTGCCCTGGGTCGCCTTCATCGCCTGGCCGACCAGGGCGTTGAACGCCTTCTCCTTGCCAGCGCGGAACTCCTCGACCGACTTCGGATTGGCGGCGATCACCGCCTCGACCACCCGCTCGAGCTCGCCGGCGTCGCGCATCTGACGCAGGCCGCGCGCCTCGATGATCGCGTCGACGTCGTCGCCTTCGCCTTGCCAGAGGGCGTCGAACACCTGGCGGGCGGCGTTGTTGGAGATGGTGCCGTCGGCGATCCGCCCGACCAGGGCGGCGAGCTGGGCCGCCGGCAGGGCAATCGTGCTCAGCGCCGCCGCGTTCATGCGCCGCGAGATCTCGCCCATCATCCAGTTCGCGACCAGCTTCGGCTGGCCGCTGGCCCGCGCCGCGCTCTCGAAGTAGGCGGCGAATTCCTTGCTCTGGGTAGTGATCCGGGCGTCGTACTCGGCGAGCGCATAGTCGCGCTGGAAGCGCGCCGCCATCTCCCGCGGCAGCTCCGGCATCGTCGCCTGGACCTCGGCGATCCAGGCCTCGGAGATCGCCAGCGGCGGCAGGTCGGGGTCGGGGAAGTAGCGGTAGTCGTGGGCGTCTTCCTTG
>DATCGH010000773.1:0-2885 GCA_036509055.1 Caldimonas sp. | reverse complement strand
GCCGTCGCCCACTGCCTTTGCACGGTGCCGTTCTGAAGGCGCGGCCGGCCGCTGCCGCGCCGCCGCCGACGCTCAATCCGGCGCAGCTCGCAGCGGTTCACCACCTGCGCGGTCCCTGCCTGGTGCTCGCCGGGGCGGGCTCGGGCAAGACGCGGGTCATCGTCCACAAGATCGCGCGCCTGCTCGAGGCCGGCTACGCGCCCGGGCAGATCGCGGCCATCACCTTTACCAACAAGGCCGCGGCCGAGATGCGCGAGCGGGCGGCGGCACTGGTCGGCAAGCGCGCCGCCGCGCCGCTGGCGATCAGCACCTTCCATTCGCTCGGCGTGCGCATGCTGCGCAGCGACGGCGAACGGCTCGGCCTGAAGCCGAACTTCAGCATCCTCGACAGCGACGACGTGCTCGGCGTCCTCAAGGACGCCGGCGGCACGACCGACAACGCGCTGGCGCGGCGCTGGCAGTGGGCGATCGGCGCCTGGAAGAACCGCGGCCTCGATGCTGCCGGTGCCGCCGCCGAGGTCGCCTCGGGCGGTGTCGCCGGCGACGAGCGCAACGCCGCCGACGCCCTGGTCGCGGCGCGCGTGATGGAGCGCTACCAGGAGCGGCTCGCCGCCTACCAGGCGGTCGACTTCGACGACCTGATCGTCCTGCCGGCGAAGCTGCTGGCGCGCGATGCCGAAGTGCGCGATGCCTGGCGCGATCGGCTGCGCTACGTCCTGGTCGACGAGTACCAGGACACCAACGGCGTGCAGTACGAGCTGATGAAGCTGATCGCCGGCGAGGCGGGGATGTTCACCGCCGTCGGCGACGACGACCAGAGCATCTACGGCTGGCGCGGCGCGACGCTCGACAACCTGAAGCGCCTGCCGGCCGACTATCCGGCGCTGAAGGTGATTCCGCTGGAGCAGAACTACCGCTCGACCGGCAGCATCCTGCGCGCCGCCAACGCGGTGATCGGCCACAACCCGAAGCTCTACGAGAAGAAGCTCTGGAGCGAGCTCGGCAACGGCGATCCGGTGCGCACCATCGAGTGCGACGACGAGGTCCACGAAGCCGAGCGCGCGGTTGCGCACATCGAATCGATCCGCGGCTCGAGCAATGCCGAGCTGCGCGACTTCGCGGTGCTCTACCGCGCCAACCACCAGGCCCGGCTGTTCGAGCAAGCGCTGCGCAAGGCCGGCATCCCGTACAAGGTCTCGGGCGGGCAGAGCTTCTTCGACCGGGCCGAGATCCGCGACCTCTGCGCCTGGCTGCGCCTGATCGTCAACAGCGACGACGACCCGGCGTTCCTGCGCGCCGCGACGAGGCCCAAGCGCGGCATCGGCCACCAGACCCTGGCCAGCCTCGGCAGCTTCGCCGGCCGCTGGAAGGCGAGCCTGTTCGAGGCGCTGTTCGCGGCGACGCTCGACACGGCACTGCCGAAGCGGAGCATCGAGACGCTGCACGAGTTCGGCCGCACCGTGAACGCGCTCGAGCGCCGGGCGCGCGAGACCAGCGGCGAGGCGGCGGCGCGCGCCTTCCTGCTCGAGTGGCTGAAGGACATCGGCTACGAGCAGCACCTGCACGACGAGGCGGATTCGCCGCCGCTGGCGACCTCGCGCTGGACGAACGTGCTCGACTTCGTCGACTGGATCGCCCGCCGGTGCGGCGGCACCGGCGCGGCCGCGACCGGCGACGAGGTCGCGGCGAAGAGCGTGCTCGAGGTGGCGCAGTCGATCTCGGTGATCGTCAGCCTGGCCGAGCGGGGCGACGACCAGAACGTCGTCACCCTGTCGACGCTGCATGCCGCCAAGGGACTCGAATGGCCGCATGTCGTCCTCGCCGGCGTCAACGAAGGGCTGCTCCCCTTCCGCGGCAGCGAGGGCGAGGAGGAGCAGGCGGCGGCGGTGCGGATCGAGGAGGAACGGCGGCTGATGTACGTCGGCATCACCCGCGCCCGGCAGACCCTGGTCGTGAGCACGCTGGCACGGAGGAAGCGCGGCCGCGAGACGGTGGCCGGCGTGCCCAGCCGCTTCGTCGCCGAGATGAAGCTTGCCGAGGAGGGCGCCGCGCGTCCCGATCCGCGGGCGCATCTGAAGGCGCTGCGCGACGCCGCGGCGCGGCGCGCCGAGGGCGCCAAGGCAGAGTCCCTGCACCGCGACCCCCCTTTGCGAACGGCTTGATTCCGGACCCTCCACCTCGCACACTCCGCGCTGGCGTGAGACAGCCGATTTCAAGAACGCACGACAAGGGAGAACAAGTTGGCACTCGACATCGATCCGCTGGAGACCATCGAAGAGCTGCAGGAAGACGCCGCGGAGCACAAGGAGCACGCCAGGCTCAACGGCTTCGTCGCCGTCACCGTGGCGATCCTGGCCACGTTCCTGGGGATCTGCAACGTCAAGGACGACAACGTCGTCCAGGCGATGCTCGCGGCCCAGGCCGAGAAGATCGACCAGTGGAATTTCTTCCAGGCGCGCAACATCCGCGAGGAGGTGATGCTGGCGAGCATCGAGGAGCTCAAGCTCGCCAAGCGCGGCCGCACCGACCCGGCCGACATCGCCGCCTACGACGAGACGATCGCCCGCTACACGGCGATGGCCAAGAGCCAGAACGCCAAGAAGGAAGAGCAGAAGAAGCTGGCCGAGGAGGCGCAGGTCACCTACGACAAGCTCAACTACAAGGACGACCAGTTCGACCTGGCCGAGGCCTCGATCGCGATCGCGATCGCGCTGCTCGCGATCACCGCGCTCACCCACATCTGGTGGCTGTTCTGGCTGGCGATGATTCCGAGCGTGTTCGGCATCCTGATCGGCGGCGCGGGGCTGCTGGGGCTGCCCTTCCACCCCGACTTCCTGATCCATCCGCTCACCTAGCGGCCGGCCGGGCGCTGGCCCGGCCTACAT
>DATCGH010000772.1:0-2559 GCA_036509055.1 Caldimonas sp. | reverse complement strand
ATGTTCATGCAGAACAGCACGCCCATCCACACCGGATCCATGCCCAGCTTGACCACCACCGGAATGAAGATCGGCGCCGTCAGCAGCAGGATGCCGATCCAGTCGATGAAGCAGCCGAGGATGATCCAGATCAGCATCATGATCAGGATCACGCCCATCGGACCGACCGGCAGGTTGGTCATCGCTTCCTGGATCAGCCGCGTGCCGCCCGCCAGCGTGTAGACGCCGATCAGCGCCGACGAGCCGAAGAACAGCCAGTAGAGCATCGCCGTCACCTTGGTCGTGTCGACCACGGCGCCGCGTATCCCCGACCAGCTGAGCTTGCGGTTCCAGGCGGCGGCGATCACCGCGCCGGCGACGCCGACGCCGGCCGCCTCGGTCGGCGTGGCCCAGCCCATGTAGAGCGAGCCGAGGACGCTGAGTGCCACCAGGCCGGGCAGGATCAGCTCTCGGAGCAGGGCGAGCTTCTCGCTGAGCGGCATCGCCTGGTCCTCGGCCGAGGCGGGCGGCGCCAGCTCGGGCTGGAGCTTGCAGCGGACGATGATGTAGACGATGTAGAGGCCTGCCAGCATCAGGCCTGGAATGACGCCGGCCATGTAGAGCTGGCCGATCGAGACGCCGGCGGTGAGGCCGAACATGATGAAGACGACGCTCGGCGGAATCAGCGTCGCCAGGCCGCCGCCGGCGCAGATGCAGCCGAGGGCGAGATCCTTCTTGTAGTTCTTCTCCAGCATCGCCGGCAGGGCGACGACGCCCATGGTCACGATCTCGGCGCCGATCACGCCGACCATCGCCGCCATCAGGGCGCAGGAGATGATCACCGCGACCGCGAGGCCGCCCCGCAGCCGTCCGGCCCAGACGTGGACGGCGCGGAAGATCGCCTCGGCGATGCCCGCTCGCTCGAGGATGCAGGCCATGAAGATGAAGAGCGGCACCGAGACGAGCACGTAGTTGCCCATCAGGGTGTACATGCGGCTGACGATCAGCGTCAGGCCGGGGAGGCCGAACAGCGCGACCGCGAACACCACTGCCACCGCGCCGGTCGCGAAGGCGAGCGGCAGCCCGGTCAGGAGCGTGACCGCGAAGATGGCGACGAACAGGATGCTGAGGAACTCGATGCTCATCGCGCCGTCCCGCCTGGCGCCCAGCCCATGTCGCGGATCAGGTTGGCCACGCCCTGCAGCAGGAGCAGCAGGCCGGCGGCGGGAATCGCCGCCTTCACCGGCCACACCACCGGGTTCCACGGCGTGCTCGTCGTCTCGCCGATCTGGAACGAGTTCCAGGCGTCGGCGCCGCCGACGCAGATGAGCGTCAGCATGTAGCCGAGGAAGAAGACGAAGGTGAAGGCGTCGAGGCGGGCCCGCGTGCGCGGCGACAGCGCCTCATAGAGTACATCGATGCGAACGTGGCGGCGGTAGAGCAGGGCGTAGCCGCCGGCCAGGAGGTAGGCCATCGCCGAGAGGTAGATGGTCGTCTCGTTGCCCCAGCTCGTGGGCGAGCCGAACACGGTGCGCGCCACGACCTCGTAGAGCACGGCCGCCGTGACGGCGACGATCGTGAATCCCCAGAACAGGCCGGCCCATTCGTTGATGCGATCGATCAGGTCGCAAAAACGTTCAAGGCCTCCCTTCGGAAGGCCGTTCGATGAGCTGCCCGGGTTGTCTGCTGCGCTTCCGCTCACGCAATCAGTCCGAGGTCACGCAGCCAGGCGACCTGCGAGTCGTAGGCGCGCTTGGCGAGCGGACCCTTCTTCGACCAGTCTTCCCAGGTCTTGTGCGCCAGCTCGCGGACCTTGCGCATCTCGGCCTCGTCCCACCGAATGCGCTCGACGCCCTTGGCCTTCAGCTCCTTGAGGACGCGCACGTCGTCGACGGCGACGCGCTGCACCTGGTCCCAGGTCCATTCGCGCACCGCGCTCGAGACCAGCAGCTTCACGTCGTCGGGCAGCGCCTTCCAGGTGGCGAGGTTGACGGTGAACTCCTGCACCGGCATCGAGTGGTCGATGATCAGCGGATTCTTCGCCACCTCGTGGAAGCCCATGCGCTGGTTCATCGAGATGGTGGCCCAGTCGGCGGCGTCGACCACGCCCTTGTCGAGCGCGGAGTAGACCTCGCCGCCGGGCAGCACGACGATCGAGGCGCCGAGCTTGGTGAGGATCTCGGCCGTCATGCCCTGCGGCGAGCGGAACTTCACGCCTTTGAAGTCGGCCATGCTCTTGATCGGTTTCTTGGAGACGATCGACTCGACGCCCCACCAGCTCACGCCGACCGGGTAGGCGTTGTACTTGGCGTAGGCCTCGCGCAGCATGTCGAGGCCGCCCTTCTGGTAGTACCAGGCCTCGGCCTGCCAGGGATGCTGGTAGCCGAAGACGAAGTCGCTGATCACCGCCAGGCCGGGATCCTTGCCGGAGAAATAGCCGGCCCACGAGGAGTGGCCTTGCAGCACGCCGGCCGAAACCGAGTCGAGGGTCTCGAACACGCCGGTGACGGCGCCGGCGGCGAACGGCGTGATCTCGAGCTTGCCGGCGCAGAGCTTGTTGATGTGAGCGCAGAGATCCTC
>DATCGH010000771.1:0-2820 GCA_036509055.1 Caldimonas sp. | reverse complement strand
CCAGGCGATTTCCCCGCGCCTCGGGCAGGCGCTGGAGACGGCCGTCGGGATCATGCTGGTGCTGCTCGGCGCCGACGCTCACGGGCGACGACGCCCCTGCTCGCGCGCCTCCGCGATGCAGGCCAGCAGCACCCGGGGATCGCCGACCTGATTGGCGAGCAGCAAGACCAGCCGGGCATCGAGGTCGTTGCTTTCCTCGTCGCTCAGGCCCTCGTGCGCCGCGACCCAGGCCTCGTAGAAGCCGTCGGGATCGGCCATGTTGGCGTCGGTGCGCATGACCGGCCCGTTCCCGCCACTCATGCGACCGCCGCGAGCCGGGCGCGCTCGTCCATGCCGAGCGCATCGCGCATCGCCGCGGCGACGGCGTCGGGAGTCGCCTCGGGCAGCGTCGCCGCCACGTAGGCATCGGGACGGACGATCACCACCGTGCCCGCGGCGGCACCCAGATGCGCGGCCAGTGGGCCGGCGGCATCGACCCGGCGGAAGTCGATCGGGAACAGCGCCGCGAGCTCGTCGAGGCGCACCAGGGTGGCGGCATCGGCGCCGAATGCCAGGCCGAGGAAGCGGGTGCCGCCGGCGAGGCAATGCATCAGCGTCGTGCCGTCGAAGGCGACGTTCTGCACCGAGCGCGCGCCGGCCTTCGCCCAGGGTGACGGCGGATAGGCGTTGGCCTGCGACATCCGCCCGGTGTTGGCCAGGCGGCGCGCGAACTCGTGGCACCGGGCCAGGGTGCAGACGGCGCGGCGGATGCGGTGCTCGGCGCGGCTGCGCGGTGCGAGAAAGCGCGCCGTGCGCCGGCAGACGGTGAGGTTCTCTACCGCCGCCGGATGGCGCTCGGCGTGATAGCTGTCGAGCAGTTCGTCGCCAGCCTCGCCGGCGAGCACCAGGGCGAGCTTCCAGCCGAGGTTGGCCGCGTCCTGGATGCCGTTGTTGCCGCCGCGTGCGCCGAACGGCGAGACCACGTGCGCCGAGTCGCCGATGAAGAGCGTGCGGCCGACGCGGAAGGTCTCGAGCAGGTGGTCGCGATACTGATAAGGGCCGATCCAGACGAACTCGAACTCGACGTCGGGACCAAGCTGGGCGCGCAGCCGCGCGCCGGCGATCTCCGGCCGGCTGATCGCCTCGGGATCGCAGTCTTCGGCCATCTGGTAGTCCAGCCGCCAGACGTCGTCGGCCATGAGGTGCTGCCAGACCGCACGGCCCTCGTTGAAGGGGGCGTCGACCCAGGTCCAGCGCTCGGTCCGGAACGGGGTGTTGAAGCGCACGTCGGTGATGCACCAGCGGTCGGTGCTGCGCGAGGGGTTGACCTCGAGGCCCATCGCCTCGCGGATCCGGCTGTTGGCGCCGGTGGCGTCGATGAACCAGTCGGCCTCGAGCGCGTAGCGGCCGGCCGGCGTCTCCACCTCCACCACCACCGCGTCGGCCTCGTTCTCCACCTTCGTCACCCGGCTCTTCCAGCGCAGGTCGGTCGTGTCGAGCTCGCGGATGCGATCGACCAGGAACCACTCCAGGTAGAACTGCTGCAGGTTGATGAAGGGCGGCTGCTCGGAGGCGCTGTCATCCTGCAGGTTGAAGGTGTAGACCTCGTCGTTGCCCGAGAAGGTGCGGCCGACCGACCAGGTGATGCCCTTGGCGCGGATCCGCTCGTAGATGCCGAGGCGATCGAAGATCTCGAGGCTCTTCTGGGCATAGCAGATGCCGCGCGACGAGGCGCCCTTGACGCCGACCGTGTCGTCCTCGTCGAGCACGACCGCGCGCACGCCGCGCAGGGCCAGGTCGCAGGCCAGGGTCAGGCCGGCGAGGCCGCCGCCGGCGATCACCACCGGGTAGCGGATGCGCTCGCCGGCGCCGAGGTCAGGCGGGGCGACGAAGGGCCAGTGCGGCAACTCGTAGGCCGGCGCAAACTTCCAGGTTTCGGCGCTCATGCCGCCGTTATAGCGCGCCCCGACAGGCATAGCATTCCACCCCTGCGAAAGGCAAACCTGCCATGAACGACACCACCGACCGCATGCCGCCGATCCCGCGCGAGCGGATGACCGAAGCGCAACGTGCCGCCGCCGACGAGTTGATCGCCGGCCCGCGCAAGGGCGTCAAGGGCCCCTTCATTCCCCTGCTGCGCAGCCCCGAGCTGATGGCGCGGTTGCAGAAGGTGGGCGGATACCTGCGCTTCGAAAGCGCCCTGCCGCCGCGCCTCTCGGAGTTCGCCACCCTGGTCGTCGCCCGCCGCTGGAAGCAGCAGTTCGAGTGGTCGGTTCACGTGCCCCTGGCGATCGCTGCGGGCACGCTGCCGGCAACCGTCGATGCCTTGCGCGCGGGGATCCGTCCGGCGACGATGAGTGACGACGAGGCGCTGGTCCACGACTTCGTCACCGAACTCGTCGAACGCCAGGGCGTGTCCGACGGGCTCTATCGCGACGCCGTGAGCCGCCTGGGCGAGCACGGCCTGCTCGACCTGATCGGCCTGATCGGCTATTTCACGACGATCTCGATGGTGCTCAACGTCGCGCGCACGCCCGCCGACGCGGTCGAAGGCGTGGCCCCGCTGCCGTCTTGACGCCGCGGGCCGCCGCTCAGGCGTCCATGGCGCCGTAGTTCGACAGGGTCGCCGCCGCTTCGCGGGCCGGGCCGTCGTCGTCCTGCGCGAGGCGGGCACGCTTCTCCTTCGTCCACGCCTCGACCGCGGCATGCGCCTCCTGCTCGTGGCGCGCCGTGGTCTCGGCGCTCGCCGTCGGCACGGTCAGCTCGAGGCGGATGCCGTTGGGATCGAAGAAGTAGATCGACTCGATGATGTGGTGGTCGGTGATGCCGACGACCTCGATG
>DATCGH010000770.1:0-3652 GCA_036509055.1 Caldimonas sp. | reverse complement strand
CCGCATGATCCGCGAGAACTTTCCGGACGCGACCGTCGTCGCCCGCGCCCGCAACGTCCAGCACTACTACGAGCTGCACGAGCTCGGCGTGACGCTGATCGAGCGCGAGACGCTCGACTCGGCGCTGATGACGGCGCGCAGTGCCCTCGAGCTGCTCGGCTGGCAGCCGCACCAGGCACGGAACCTGGCGCTGCGCTTTCGCCGCCACAATGTCGCCCAACTGATGGAGATGGCGCCGCATCGCAAGGACGAGGCGCGCCTGATCGCCGTCGCCAAGCAAGGCCGCCAGCAGCTCGAGGAGCTGTTCGCGCTCGAGCGCCGCCAGGCGGCGGAGCGCCAGTACCGGGCCGGCTGGAGTCCTAGTGTGAAACGGCCGGGAGCCAAGTCGCCGCCGGCCTGAGGCTCGTGGGCAGCCTCAGACGATCCGGCAGGCCTCTTCGAAGTCGAGCCGCGGGCTGCGGCCGAACAGCTTGGCCGGATCGCCATGGCCGAGGTTGCAGATGAAGTTGGTCTTGACCTCGGTGCCGGCCCAGAACGCAGCGTCGATCTTGGCGTGGTCGAAGCCGCTCATCGGCCCGCAATCGAGGCCGATCGCGCGCGCCGCCAGGATCAGGTAGGCGCCCTGCAGGCTCGAGTTGCGAAACGCGGTGGTGTCGGCGAACTCCTTCTTGCCGACGAACCACGAGCGCGCGTCGGCATGGGGAAAGAGCTTCGGCAGCTTGTCGTAGAACGCCAGGTCCATGCCGATGATCGCCGTCACCGGCGCCGAGCGTGTTTTCTCGACGTTGCCGGGCGTGACGCATTCGAGCAGCTTTGCCCTGGCTTCGGGCGAGGCGACGAAGGCGATCCGCGCCGGCGAGCTGTTGGCCGAGGTCGGCGCCCATTTCATCAGGTCGTAGAGCTGGCGCAGCTCGGCCTCGGTGACCGGCTCGGAAGTGAAGCCGTTCTGGGTGCGGGCGTTGTCGAAGAGCTGCTCGGTGGTGATGTTCATTCGTTGCACGAGCAAGGCCCGGCCGGGGAAAGCGATCAGGCATTGTGCGCATCGCATCGGCCGCGAGGGCTGAGGGGATTCGTCGGCGGCGTTCGCGACCGTTGAACGCCAACGACAATCGACCGGTGTTCGCCCCCTCTTCCGACGACGTGCGCGGCTTCTTCGTCGAGGCCGCGAGGAAGCGCGCGGCGTGGCTACCGTTGACGCCGCTGGAGACGATCGCCGCCGACTGGATCGCCGAGCATCCGGAATACGCCAGCGATCTCGCCGACGTCGATCGGGCGCGCGCCGCCACTTACTCGCCGGACGCCGGCCGCGAGAACCCGTTCCTGCACCTGTCGATGCATCTCTCGATCAGCGAGCAGATCTCGATCGACCAGCCGCGCGGCATCCGCCAGGCCTGCGAGCTGCTCGCCGCCCGGCTCGGCTCGATGCATGCCGCCCAGCATGAGGCGATGGAGTGCCTCGGCCGGATGCTCTGGGAGGCGCAGCGCAGCGGCCGCCCGCCCGACGGCGAGGGCTACATCGATTGCATCCGCCGGCGCGCGACGCGCGCCTGAGCCGACGCTGCCCAGGCCCTAGCGCAGCATGAAGAAGAGGGTCGCGAGGACGACGATCGCGGCCAGGACCCAGCCGAGCATGCCGGCCGGCTCGGCCATACGCACCGGGGCCGGTGCCGGCCCGCCCGGCACGCCGGCCGGTGCGACCAGGGCCTGGAGATGCGCCTCGAAGGCCTTGAAGAAGTCGTCGGTGATCTTGCCGGCGGTCGCGTCGATGAGGCGCGAGCCGATCTGCGCCATCTTGCCGCCCACCTGGGCCCGGGCGGCGTAGCTCAGCCGAGTGGCGGCATCGCCCTCGGGGGCGAGGCTGACGTCGGCCGACCCGCGGCCGAAGCCGGCGACGCCGCCCTGACCGTCGAAGTTGATGGTGTAGCCGGTCGGCGGCACCACGTTGGTCATCTTCAGGTTGCCCTTGAAGCGGGCGCTGACCGGGCCGATCCTGAGCGCCACCACCGCCGTGTAGGCGTCGTCGCCGGTGCGCTCGAGCGACTCGCAGCCGGCGATGCAGGCCTTCAGCGTCTCGGGGTCGTTGAGCGCCGCCCAGGTCGTGGCCACAGGCGCGGGAATGAGGCGGTCGCCTTGAAGTTCCATGGATCTCTCCGGTTAGGCAGCGCGGCGCGACGCCGCCGGCACGATCAGCGAGGACAGCGGCACCCGCGGGGCGCGCAGCGCGACCGCGAGGTCGGCGAGGCTGGCGAGGTTGTGCACCGGCAGGAAGCGGTCGACATGCGGCAGGATCGCGCGGATGCCGGCGGCGCGCGGCTCGAAGCGGTCGAAGCGCAGCAGGGGATTGAGCCAGACGATCTGGTGCGCATAGAGTCGAAGCTGCTTCGCGGCCCGGCTCAGCTCGCCGTGCTCGTCGGTGTCGAGGCCGTCGCTCACCAGCAGCACCGCGGCATTGGCGCCGAGCAGGCGCCGCGCCCAGTGGCGGTTGAAGTCGTCGAGGCAGGAGGCGATGCGGGTGCCGCCCTTCCAGTCCTGCACCTGCGCCGCGGCCAGGGCCAGGGCGACGTCGGGATCGCGGTTGCGCAGCGCCCGGGTGATGTTGGTGAGGCGGGTGCCGAAGGTGAGCGTGTGCACCTTCAGGTGGCGCCGCGTCAGGCCGTGCACGTAGTGCAGCATCAGGCGGGCGTAGCGGTCCATCGAGCCCGAGATGTCGAGCAGGACGATCAGCGTCGGCAGCTCGGTGCGCGGCTCGCTGAAGCGCGGCAGCAGCGTCTGCGGCTGGCGCGCCATCGCCAGCATCGTCCGGCGCAGGTCGATCCGGCCCCGGCCGCTGGCCTCGTGGCGACGCCGTCGCACCGGCGCCAGCGGCAAGGGCAGCTCTTCGGCGATGCGCTTGGCGAGCTCGAACTCGGCCGCCGTCATCGATTCGAAGTCGGCGGTCTGCAGCCGCTCCCGGTCGGAAAAGGTGAAGGTGGTCTCGTAGTCGATCGGGTCGCCGGCGTCGTCCTGCGGCTTCTTCGCCATCGCCTCGGCCGGAGGCGGGGCCAGGGCCTCGGCGATGCGGTTGGCGCGCGGCCGCTCCCGATCGCCCTTGCCCTGGATCTTCGGCAGCAGCAGGGCCATCATCTGCTCGAGCAGCTTGGGGTCGCGCCAGAAGGCGTCGAACGCCTGGTCGAAGATGTCCTGCTGCTCGTGCCGGTCGAGCATCACCGCCGAGAGTGCCGCATGGACGTCGTCGCGGTGCGAAAAGCCGACCGCCTCGATCGCCTCGAGCGCGGCGATCACCCGGTCCGGGCCGACCGGCACGCCGGCCCGGCGCAGGACGCGCGCGAAGTGAGTGACGTTCTCAGCGAACATCCGCCGATTCCGCGGCAAGTGTGAAATCCGTCACGCTTTGCTCCGGCCGCATGTTCCTGGGCTGCACGTCGTGCCGGTCAAGTAGCACCCGCGTCGGTCAGCCGGCCCGAACCCGTGCCGGGTCGCGCAGCTCGCTGAGCAGGCGCGTCACCTCGGTGCTCGACATCTTGGTGATGTCGTCGCGGTGCTTGAGCAGCACGCCGAGCGTGTCCTGCACGTTCTCCGGGTCGAGGCTGATGGTGTTGAGGGCGACCAGCGCGTTGGTCCAGTCGATCGACTCGGCGATGCCCGGCGACTT
>DATCGH010000769.1:0-6964 GCA_036509055.1 Caldimonas sp. | reverse complement strand
GGAGCAGCCGCTGGAAAAGCATGTCTGGGACTTGGTGCTCACCTTCTGGCTCGCCGGCTGGGTCGGCGCGCCGGCGGCCTTCCTGGTGCACGCCGGCTGGGCGCTGATGCTCTGCGGTGCGCTGGTGTTCCTGCCCAGCGCCTACGTTGCCCTGCGGCGGCTGCTGCATCGCAGCGGCGTGCTGCGCTGCGACTGGCTCCGCACCCTGCACTGAGCCCGGGCCGCCGGGCCCGCGGCAGCGTTACGCCGAACGAACCCGGTTGCGGCCCTCGTGCTTGGCGGCGTAGAGCGCCATGTCGGCCCGGCCGAGCAGCGCCTCGAGCGTGTCTTCGAGGGTGGCGACGGCAACCCCCGCCGAGACCGTCACCTCGAGACCGGCGTCGACACCGCTCCAGTCGACCCGGGCGACCGCGTCGCGCACCCGCTCGGCCGCGGCGTGGGCGGCCTCGGTCGTGTCGGTGACCGGCATCAGCACCAGGAACTCCTCGCCGCCGAACCGGCCGAGCCGGTCGGTGGTGCGGATCGCGTCCCCGGCGGCGGCGCAGAAGCGGCGCAGCACCTCGTCGCCGATCAGGTGGCCGCGCTCGTCGTTGACGCGCTTGAAGAAGTCGATGTCGAACAGCGCCACGGCGAACGGCATGCCGGTGCGGCGCATGCGCTCGCGCTCCTCGTTCACCGTGGCCATGATCGCGCGGCGGTTCATCACCGTGGTCAGGTCGTCGCGGCCGGCGAGCCGCTCGACCTCGGCCAGCGCGACGGCAAGCTTGGCGCGCTGCTCGTTCAACTGGGCGCGCAGGTGGGCACCGTGCTGGCCGAGGAAGGCGAGCCGGGCCAGCACCACCGCGAACCAGAGGCCGCTGACGGTGCGTTGCGCCGGGGTGGCCATCGGCAGGGCGACGCCTTCGCCGAGCAGGGCGACCACGAGGCCCATCGTCAGGGCGAGCGCGGTCGAGCCGAAGACGACGGTGCGGAATTTCATCCGCAGCGCGCCGAACGCGAAGATGATGAAGCAGCTCATCATCAGCGGCACGCCGGCCTGCGGCGTCCACAGCAGGAAGGCCATCGCCAGCGCCGAGTTGGCGACCATCTGCTCCATCACCAGGTGGTGGTCCCGGGTGCGCTCCGGCAGGTCGCTGTCGAGCACGAGATGGGAGCCGGCGCAGAGCAGCAGCCCCGCCGCGAGATAGGTCGGCGGCACCTGCCAGGGGATCACCCCCGACGCGAAATAGGCGCAGAGCAGGATCGCGTCGACGACGTAGCTGGCGACGACGAAGGGCAGCATCCGCAGCCGCTCGCGCCGCCGCTTCAGCAGGGCCTCGGGGGGCAGCGGCTCCGCCCCATGCAGCGGCCCGGACAGGACGCCCGCGCTGGTTTCGACCGCGTTCGACGGCAGCATGACCAGGGGAGTATCGGCGTCGGACCGCCGCCGCTTGACCCTCCCGTCGTGACTAAGTGCCGACCCTATTGATCGCGGCTCTCGAAGGTGTTGCAGGCGTCGACGCTGCCGCTCTCGACGCCGCGCTTGAACCAGCTCACCCGCTGCGCGCTCGTGCCGTGGGTGAAGCTTTCCGGCACCACCCGGCCGCGCGTCTGGCGCTGCAGCTTGTCGTCGCCGATCTGCGAGGCGGCATTGAGCGCCTGCTCGATGTCGCCAGGCTCGAGCCGCCAGCCCTGCGCCTGCTGCGAGCGGCGCGCCCAGACGCCGGCGAAGCAATCGGCCTGGAGCTCGACGCGCACGCTGAGCGCGTTGCCCTGCGCCTCGCCGCCGCGCGCGCGCTGCGCATCGACGCGCTGCATGATGCCCATCTGGTTCTGCACATGATGGCCGACCTCGTGCGCGACGACGTAGGCCTGGGCGAACTGGCCGGGCGCCCCCAGCCGACGCGCCAGCACGTCGTAGAAGCTGAGGTCGATGTAGACCTTCTGGTCGTTCGGGCAGTAGAACGGGCCCATCGCCGCGACCCCGCCGCCGCAGGCGGTCTGCCATTCGTCCTTGAAGAGCACGAGCTTGGGCGGCTGATAGGTCCGGCCGGCCTGGCGGAACACGTCGGTCCAGACGACCTCGGTGCTGCGCAGGACCTGGGACACGAACTTCGCACCGGCATCGTCCGGCGGCGGCGCGGGTGCCGGCCCTTGCGGCTGCTCGACCACCTGGCCGCCGCCGCCGCTCATCATGCCGAGCAGGGCGAGCGGATTGATGCCGAAGATCCAGCCGGCGATAACGGCGACGACGACGCTGCCGATGCCGATGCCGCGCCCGCCGATGCCGAAGCCGCCACCACGGCCGCCCATGCCGCGGACGTCTTCGACGTTGCTGCTTTCTTCCTGGCCGTCCATGCGCATCGCAGTCTCCCGCTGTAGTCCGGGAATGCTATTGCGGCCGCAGGGGCGGCGCGTGTCGGCGAACGCGCTGTGCGGACGTCAGGTCTTGGGCAGCGTCACGCCCTGCTGGCCCTGGTACTTGCCGCCGCGATCCTTGTAACTGGTCTCGCAGACCTCGTCGCTCTCGAAGAACACCACCTGGGCACAGCCCTCGCCGGCGTAGATCTTGGCGGGCAGCGGCGTGGTGTTGCTGAACTCGAGCGTCACGTAGCCCTCCCACTCCGGCTCGAACGGGGTGACGTTGACGATGATCCCGCAGCGCGCGTACGTGCTCTTGCCGAGGCAGATCGTCAGCACGTTCCGGGGGATGCGGAAGTACTCGACCGTGCGCGCCAGGGCGAAGCTGTTCGGCGGGATGATGCAGACGTCGGCCTCGATGTCGACGAAGCTCTTCTCGTCGAAGTTCTTCGGATCGACCACGGTCGAGAAGATGTTGGTGAACACCTTGAATTCCGGCGCGCAGCGGATGTCGTAGCCGTAGCTGGAGGTGCCGTAGCTGACGATCCGCCGGCCGTCCTCGGCCTGGCGCACCTGGCCCGGCTCGAACGGCTCGATCATCCCGTGCTCGCGCGCCATCCGGCGGATCCACTTGTCGCTCTTGATCGTCATCGGGGCGGGCCGTCGTCAGGGAGAAACCGGCGATTGTAGGGAGCGGGTCGGGCGCCAGCCGGGCGTGCGGTCCTCACGCCGCCCGTCGGCCGCGGGGTCACCGGCGCTTGCGAGTTGGCCTAACATGAGGCCTGTCGCCGCTTCGAGGCCCAGCCATGCGCAACGCCACCGACCTCCTGGCCCAGTACGCGGAGTACCACCGCGACCGGCGCAACATCGTCAGCCACTTCGTCGGCGTGCCGATGATCGTCTTCGGCGTCGGCGTGCTCCTGGCCCGCGCCACCTTTCCCGCCTTCGGCGTCTCCCTGACCCTCGCCTGGATCGTCTTCGCCCTGGCGGCCGCCTGGTACATGACCCGCGGCAACATCGTCCTCGGCATCGCCGTCAGCGTCGCGGTCGGGGTCCTGATCAAGCTCGGCCACGAAGTCTCCGGCGGCAGCATCGCCCCCTGGCTCGCCTGGGGCGTGGGCTTCTTCCTCGTCGGCTGGGTGATCCAGTTCGTCGGCCACTGGTACGAAGGCCGGAAGCCGGCCTTCGTCGACGACATCATCGGCCTCCTGGTCGGACCGATGTTCGTCGTCGCCGAGCTGATGTTCATGCTCGGCTGGAACAAGCCGCTGCTCGCCGAGATCGAGCGCCGCGTCGGGCCGACGCACCTGCGCGACATCGCCCGCATCGCCTGAGGCTTTCGCCTCCGGCAGGCCGGGCCGGCCTCAGGCCTCGGCGTCGGCCGCCGGGCGAACGCGCTCCGGATGGGTGTAGAGCGCGGCGCTGTCGCCGCGGGCGAACCCGACCAGCGTCATCCCGGCCGCATCGGCGACGCGGATCGCCAGCGCCGTCGGCGCGGACATGGCCGCGAGCAGGCCGATGCCGGCATGGGCCGCCTGACGCACCAGGTCGTGACTCACCCGGCTCGTGACTGCCGCGAAGCCGCTCGCCGGATCGATGCCCGCCCGGGACATCGCGCCGACGAGCTTGTCGAGCGCGTTGCGCCGGCCGACGTCTTCGCGCACCAGCATCAGCTCGCCGGCCGGCGAGTTCCAGGCGGCGGCGTGGCTGGCGCCGGTCGACTTCCAGAGGCCCTGGCCGACGGCGAGGGCACGCATTCCGGAAACGAGCGCGGCATGCTCGATCACGACCGGGACGATCCGGCGCGTGCCGGTTCGCCCGGCGGCGACGCGCAGCGCGCTCGCGGCCACGCCGGCGCGGTCGTCCGCCGGCAACGGCCGCGCCTTCAGTCGTGCCGCCGCGGCCGTTCCGATCCGCGCCCGCAGCACCAGGCCGTCGTCCTGTGCCGCCGTGTCGAATCCCAGCATGTCGGCGGCGCTGTCGACAATGCCTGCGCCCAGCAGGTAGCCGAGAACGAGATCCTCGAGGTCGGTCGGCGTGGCGAAGACCACGAGCCGGGCGACGCCGTCGACCTCGATCGCCATCGGCACCTCGTCGGCGACCCGCTCCTCGACCGCGGCGCCGCCGCTGCGCCGCAGCGCCCGGGCCGGCACCCGGGTCACGCCGACGGGCACCGGCTCGGATGGCGCCGCATCCTGGGACGGCGGACGATAGAGGTAGCGGCCCGGGTCGGCGAGGAGGAAGGCGGCCACGCCTTCGGCATCGTCGAGGTCGAGGATCGGCAGGCTCGTCGGCGCCGGGAGCTGGCGCGGGTCGTCGGTGGCGATGGCGACGACATCGGCGTCCTCGAGATAGCGGGCCGGCTTGCCGTTCGCAGCCCGCCAGACCTCGATCTTCGGCAGCGCCGCCCGCTTGAAGCCTTCCACCACGACCCAGTCGCAGGGGCCGAGCTCGGCGATAAGGTCGTGCACGGTCGGATCGGACCGGGTCGCGAATTCGCGGATCTTCGCCAGGCGGCGATCGGAGGCGATCACCACCTCGGAGGCACCGGCCTGCCGGTGCCGCCACGAGTCCTTGCCCTGATGGTCGATGTCGAAGCTGTGGTGCGCGTGCTTGACGACCGACACGCGCAGTCCGGCCGCGCGCAGGGTCGCGATCAGCCGCTCGGCGAGGGTCGTCTTGCCGGAACCGGAGAAGCCGCTGAGGCCGATGACGTTCATCGTCGGGGGAGAAAGGTCGTCACGCGCGCGGCCGGTGGCAGCTTCAACCTCGGCGCAAGGCCAAGGACGTGTCCCCGAAGTTTAGGCGGTGTCCGGTCGAGGTGGGCGCGGCGATCCCGGCGCCCTAGCCGCCGATAATTCGAGCCATGTCCGACATCTGGCCGGCCAGCGGCTTTCGCGAGCTGCAGCGTGACGATCATGGCTGGCTCGTCCCGACCGATGCGTACCTGCGGCTGTTCCTCGCCCTGCCCCAGCTCGCGCTGGTCGAGGAGTCGTGCGACGTCGAGCGGCGTCTGCACGCCGCGCTGCTCGCCGCGCCGACGCGGCCGGTCGCGCCGCTCGAGCTGCTCGCCCTTGCCGACGCCGATGCGCGCGACAACTACGGCCACTTCCTCCGCTTCCGCGACGCCTTGCTGTCTGCGGGGACGCTGGAGGCCTGGTACCTGGCGGTGTTCCGGGCCGGCGCGATCGATCTGCCGCCGCTCTTCATCGACCGGGTCGCCGAAGCGGTCGTCCGCAACCTCGTCGACGGTGTCGATGACCCGCTCCATCTGCGCGCCGCCGAGCTGCTCTTTCGGCCGCAGCGGATCGCCCTGCTGGACGGCCGCGTGCTCGCCGCCGACAGCGAGACCGCCGACCGGCTGAGCGACCCGGGCAGCCTCGACCCGCTCGGCCGGCTGCTGCGCCAGGAACCGGGGGCCGACGCCGCGCCCGGCCTGGAGATCCTCAACACCGACAACGCCGCACGCTACTTCGACGCCGGCGAGCGCCACACCTTCGCCCTCGATCTCTCGCAAACCTTCGCCACCGACCTCGGCCATGGCCTGACGATCACCCTGGCCCGGGCCGATTCCGGCCTGAAGGCACTGGCCCGGGTGCTCGAGCTCTGGGTGCGGCACTTCCTCGGCGTCGTCGTCCGGATCGCGCCGCAATCGCGCGTCGACGACCCCGCCTGGCGCTGGCATGTGGGTCTCGACGTCGACGCCACCGCCCTGCTCAACGAGCTCTACCTGAAAGGCGGCGCCGAGCTCGCCGACCCGAGCCGCCTGATCGGCCTGTTCCGCCTCGAGTTCGACGATCCGCAGGCGATGCGCGCCGACCTCGCCGGCAAGCCCGTCTACCTCGGCCTGGGCATGAGCGCGGCGCAGACGCTGAAGCTGAAGCCGCAGAACCTGCTCCTCAACCTGCCGCTGGCCGACGCGATGTGACGGCCCGCGGCGGCGCGGCAGAATCGCCGCCATGAGAACGCGTCGATGAGCGCATTCGCGGAGAGCCTGTCGACCGCCGTCGGCCTGGTGCGCGATGCCGATCCGCAGCTGACGCGGATCGTCCTGCTGTCGCTCTCGGTGAGCGGCGCCGCCTGCCTGATCGGCGCGATCTTCGGCCTGGCCGGCGGCGCCTGGCTCGCCGTCACCCGCGTGCCCGGCCGCCGCGTCCTGACCGCGGCGCTCAACACCCTGCTCGGCCTGCCCTCGGTGGTGGTCGGCCTGATCGTCTATCTGCTGCTCTCGCGCAGCGGCCCGCTCGGTTCCTGGGGCATCCTGTTCACGCCGAAGGCGATGGTCATCGCCCAGAGCATCCTCGTGCTGCCGGTGATCGCCGCGCTGTCGCGCCAGCTCGTCGCCGACAGCCTGCGCGAGGGCGGCGACCAGCTCGGCTCGATGGGCGCCGGGCCGATGACCCGGGCGCTCCTCATGCTCGTGCACGAGCGCTGGTCGGTGGTGACGGTGCTGCTCACCGCCTTCGGCCGCGCCGTCTCGGAAGTCGGCGCGGTGATGATCGTCGGCGGCAACATCGACGGCGTGACCCGCGTCATCACCACCACGATCGCGCTCGAGACGAGCAAGGGCGACCTGCCGCTCGCCCTCGCCCTCGGCCTGATCCTGCTGGTCGTGGTCGGCGTG
>DATCGH010000768.1:0-6464 GCA_036509055.1 Caldimonas sp. | reverse complement strand
ATGGTTGCGGTGCAGCCAGCCGTGGTCGAGGAAGGCGAGGCCGCGGGCGAACACCCTTCAGGCGTTCAGGAAATGCGCCCGGCCGCCGAGCCAACGCGCGACGTGACGCTCCGCCGCCGCGGGGTCGGTTTCGAGCAGCCGCTCGGCCACGCGACGGGCTTCGAGCAGCAGCGCTTCATCCTGCAGCGGATCGGCGAAGCGCAGCAACGCCGCTCCCGACTGGCGTGCGCCGAGGAGCTCGCCGGGGCCCCGGATCTCGAGGTCGCGGCGCGAGATCTCGAAGCCGTCGTTGGTCTCGCGCATCGCCTTGAGGCGGGCCTTGGCGGCATCCGACAGCGGCCCGGTGTAAAGCAGCACGCAGACACTCGCCGTCGCGCCGCGGCCGACGCGGCCGCGCAGCTGGTGCAGCTGCGACAGGCCGAAGCGCTCGGCGTGCTCCACCACCATCAGCGAGGCGTTCGGCACGTCGACGCCGACCTCGATCACCGTGGTGGCGACGAGCACCGCGACCTGGCCGCCGGCGAAGAGCGACATCACCGCCGTCTTCTCCGCCGCCGGCATGCGGCCGTGGATCAGGCCGATCATCCGGCCGGGCAGGGCGTCGCAGAGCTGGCGGTGGGTCTCGGTCGCGTTCTGCAGGTCGAGCGCGGCCGAAGCCTCGACCAGCGGACAGACCCAGTAGACCTGCCGGCCGCGTGCCACCTCGTCACGGATCCGGGCGATCACTTCGTCGCGCTTGCCGTCGGCGAAGAGCCGGGTCTCGATCGGCGTGCGGCCCGGGGGCAGCTCGTCGAGGGTGCTGACGTCGAGGTCGGCGAAGAGGGTCATCGCCAGCGTCCGCGGGATCGGCGTCGCGCTCATCATCAGCATGTGCGGCTCGAGCGCGCTGCCGGCGCCATCGGTCTCCTCCAGCTTGCCGCGCAAGGCCAGGCGCTGCGTGACGCCGAAGCGATGCTGCTCGTCGACGATCGCCAGGCCGAGACGGGCGAAGCGCACCTGCTCCTCGATCACGGCGTGGGTGCCGACCACGAGCGCCGCCTCGCCGGAAGCCACCTGCTCGAGCATCTTCGTCCGCGCCTTGCCCTTGCGGCTGCCGGTCAGCCAGGCGACGGTGATGCCGAGCGGCGCCAGCCAGCCGACCAGCTTCTTCAGGTGCTGCTCGGCCAGGATCTCGGTCGGCGCCATCAGCGCGCATTGCCAGCCGGCATCGATGCCGACGCAGGCGGCGAGTGCCGCCACCACCGTCTTGCCGGAGCCGACGTCGCCCTGCAGCAGGCGGTGCATCGGCAGCGGCCGTGCCAGGTCGGCGGCGATCTCGTCGGCGACGCGGTGCTGCGCCGACGTCAGGCGAAACGGCAGGTGGCGCAGCAGGGTGTCGTGGCGGCCGCCGCGGATCGTCGCGAACGCCGGCGCGCGCTGCGCCTCGCGCTCGCGCTTGGCCTGGAGCTGCGACAGCTGCTGCGCCAGCAGCTCGTCGAACTTGAGCCGCTGCCAGGCCGGATGCGAGCGGTCTTCGAGCGCGTCGGCGTCGAGCCCGGGGGCCGGCTCGTGCAGCCGGCGCAGGGCCTCGCGCAGGGTTGGCAGGTGAGGCGGCAGCAGGTCCGAGGGCACGATCTCGTCGAGATCGGCGCGCGCCAGGCCGCCGGCGACCGCCTTGCGCAGCACCGCTTGGGACAGCTGGACCGTGCTCGGGTAGACCGGCGTCAGCGAGGTCGGCAACGGCGTTCCGGGCGCCACGACCCTGAAGCTCGGATGCACCATCTCCAGGCCGAAGAAGCCGCCCCGCGCCTCGCCGCGGGCGCGCACCCTTTTTCCCACCGCCAGCGTCTTCTGCTGCGACGGATAGAAGTGGAGGAAGCGCAGCACCAGGTCGTCGCCGTGCTCGTCCTTGAGGGTAACGACGAGCTGGCGGCGCGGCCGGAATTGGATCTTCGAGTCGCTGACGACCGCCTCGACCTGGCCGGTCTCGCCGTCGCGGAGCGCTGCGATCGGGATCAGCTGGGTCTCGTCCTCGTAGCGCAGCGGCAGGTGCAGCGCGAGGTCGATGTCGCGCACCAGGCCGAGCTTTTCGAGCGCCTTGTCGGCGGCCGTGACCGCGCGGCCCGGCGCCGGCCCGGCGCGCTCGGTCGAGGAAGGGGGCATGGGAGAATTTTGCCCGCCGGCCAGCGCAGATGACGACTTCCTCTTTCCCGCCTCCCACCCGCTTCACGCTCGGCGATTTCGATTTCGCGCTGCCGCCGGAGCTGATCGCGCAGCATCCCGCAGCCGAGTGCAGCGGTTCGCGCCTGCTCGACGGCACCGCGGCGGAGGCACGCGACCTTCGTTTTCGCGACCTGCCCGAGCTCCTGCGCGAAGGCGACCTGCTGGTCGTCAACGACACCCGCGTCGTCAAGGCGCGGCTGCTCGGCACGAAGGCGAGCGGCGGCGCCGTGGAGGCCCTGGTCGAGCGGATCGAGCCGGAGAACCGGGTGCTGGCGCAGCTGCGCGCGAGCAAGTCGCCCAAGCCCGGCAGCCGGCTCCGCCTGGGCAGCGGCGAGGGCTTCGAGGCCGAGGTGCTGGGACGCGGCGGTGCCGACGGCTCGTTGTTCGCGCTGCGCTTCCCCGAGGACCCCCTCGCCCTGCTCGAGCGCCACGGCCATGTGCCGCTGCCGCCCTACATCGCCCGCGACGACGGCGCCGAGGACGAGCGTCGCTACCAGACGGTGTTCGCGACCGAGCCGGGCGCGGTCGCGGCGCCGACCGCAGCGCTGCACTTCGATGCCGAGCTGCTGGCAACGATCGCGGCGCGCGGCGTCGAGCGCTGCGCCATCACGCTGCACGTCGGCGCCGGCACCTTCCAGCCGGTGCGGAGCGCCGACCTCGCCGGGCACGTCATGCACAGCGAGCGCTACAGCGTCGGCGCCGACGCGGTCGCGGCGATCGCTCGTGCCCGGGCGCGAAGAGGGCGGGTGGTCGCGATCGGCACGACCAGTCTGCGGGCGCTGGAATCCGCGGCGCTGGCGGCGTCGACGCTGGCCTCGGGGGAATCCTCGCCGGCCGGGGCGCGGCTCGAGCCCGCCAGCGGCGAGACGCGGCTCTTCATCACGCCGGGCTTCGAGTTCCGCGTCGTCGACCTGCTGCTGACCAACTTCCACCTGCCGAAGAGCACCCTGCTGATGCTGGTCTCGGCCTTCGCCGGCCACGAGCGGGTGCGGTCGCTCTACCGCCATGCGATCGTCGAGCGCTATCGCTTCTTCAGCTACGGCGACGCGATGCTGCTCGCCCGCGGCACCTGAGCGAGGGCTCCACGAGCCGGCCGCGACAATCCCCGCATGCTCGAGTTCACCGTTCTCTCGACCGAAGGCCAGGCCCGGCGCGGCCGTCTGGTGCTGAACCACGGCACGGTGCAGACGCCGGTCTTCATGCCGGTGGGCACCTACGGCAGCGTCAAGGGGGTGATGCCGCAGTCGCTCGAGGCGATGGGCGCGGAGATCATTCTCGGCAACACCTTTCACCTCTGGCTGCGGCCCGGGCTCGACGTGCTGCGCGTCTTCGGCGGCCTGCACCGCTTCGAAGGCTGGACGAGGCCGATCCTGACCGACAGCGGCGGCTTCCAGGTGTGGTCGCTCGGCGCCAATGCCAAGGTCAGCGAGCAGGGCGTCGCCTTCCAGTCGCCGGTCAACGGCGACAAGCTGCTGCTCACGCCCGAGGTCAGCATGCAGGTCCAGCGCGCGCTCGACAGCGACATCGTCATGCAGTTCGACGAATGCACCGCCTGGCAGAAGGACGGCGTGGTCGCGCCGGAGGCCGAGGTGCGGCGCTCGATGGAGATGAGCCTGCGCTGGGCGAAGCGCTCGCAGGACGAGTTCGCCCGGCTGGAGAATCCGAATGCCCTCTTCGGCATCGTCCAGGGCGGGATGTTCGAGAACCTGCGCGAGGCTTCGGTCGAGGCCCTGGCGGACCTCGACTTCCCGGGCTACGCGATCGGCGGCGTCAGCGTCGGCGAGCCGAAGGAGGAGATGCAGCGGATCGTCGCCCACACGCCGCATCGCCTGCCGGCAGACAAGCCCCGCTACCTCATGGGCGTGGGCACGCCCGAGGACCTGATCGACGGCGTCGCCGCCGGAGTCGACATGTTCGACTGCGTGATGCCGACCCGCAACGCGCGCAACGGCCACCTCTTCACCCGCTTCGGCGACCTCCGGATCCGCAACGCCCGCTACAAGCAGGACGAGGCGCCGATCGATCCGAGCTGCGGTTGCGTCTGCTGCGCGCGCTTCTCGCGCGCCTATCTGCACCACCTCGACCGCTGCGGCGAGATGCTGGCGCCGATGCTGGCGAGCGTGCACAACCTGCACTACTACGTCGACCTGATGCGCCAGGTGCGCGAAGCGCTCGAGGCGCAGCGCTTCGCCGCCTTCGCCGAGCAGTTCCGCCTCGATCGGCGACGCGGCGTCTAGGGCGGGCTGGCCAGCGGGCCGGGCCGGGTCGGCCGGGGACGCGTCGGACTCGCCTTACTCCGGGCCGTGCTGCCCGACTACAGCGGCGCGCTCTCGGGGCTGCTGGCTGCTTCTACAGGCCCGCCCTACCCTCGTGAGCCGATCGACGAACCCTCTCGAGGACCCCGCCATGACCCGCATCGCAGACATCATGACCCGCAGCGTCGCCGCCGTCGGCCGCGACGAGACCTTGCAGGCGGCCGCGCGCCGCATGCGCGAGATGGACGTCGGCGCCCTGCCGGTGACCGACGGCCGGGCGCTGGCCGGCATGGTGACCGACCGCGACATCACCGTGCGCGGCGTCGCCGAAGGCATGGTGGCGCAGGAGGCGCTGGTCGCCGACGTCATGACCGACGACGTCAGCTTCTGCAACGAGACCGATTCGGTCGAGGCGGTGATGGCGCAGATGGGCGATGCCCAGGTGCGTCGCCTTCCGGTCCTGGGCGCCATGGGCGAGGTCGTCGGCATCGTTGCGCTCGCCGACCTGGCCACGCGACAATCGGCGCCCACCGACGAAACGTTGCGCGAGATCTCGACGCCCGATCATTGAACTCGCCCAATGCACTGCAGCGTTACCTGAGCGTCAAGCTCATCGGCCCGCAGGCGCAGTACGTGCTGCGCCACCCAGGCCGTTTCGCCTGGTGCACGCTGAAGGCGTTTCGCGCCAACCAGGGGCTGCTGCTCGCCGGCGCGGTGGCGTACTACGCGCTGCTGTCGATCGTGCCGCTGCTGATCCTGACGGTGATCGCGCTGTCGCAGCTGATCGACGCGCGCGAGCTGCTGAGCACCCTCGGCCGCTATCTCGAGTGGTTGGTGCCCGGACGGGCGGAAGCGATCGTCGCCGAGCTGGCGCACTTTCTCGCCAATCGCGGCGACCTCGGCTGGCTGCTGCTGGCGACCATGATCTTCTTCAGCTCGCTCGCCTTCACCGTGCTCGAGAACGCGATGTCGGTGATCTTCCTGCACCGGGTCGTGGCGCGTAAGCGCCGCTTCATCTTCTCGGTGCTGATCCCGTACTGCTACATCCTGTCGCTCGGCGTCGGCCTCCTGCTGATGACGATCGTCGCCGGCAGCCTGCAGGCCGTGGGCAAGGAATCGGTCGAGGTCTTCGGCCGCGAGTGGTCGCTCAGCGGCCTCTCCGGCGTGCTCCTGTACCTGCTCGGCTTCGCCGGCGAGGTCTTCGTCCTGACCTCGGTCTACCTGGTGATGCCGGCCGGGCGGCTGCACTGGCGCCACGCCCTGATCGGCGGCCTGACGGCGGCGGTGCTCTGGGAGATCACGCGACACGTCCTGGTGTGGTATTTCGCGACGCTGTCGCAGGTGAACATCCTCTACGGCTCGTTCACCACGGCGATCGTCGTCCTGCTGAGCCTCGAGATCGCCGCCACCCTGCTGCTGCTGGGCGCCCAGGTGATCTCGGAATACGAGCGGATCGGCGTCGCCAATCCCGACGCCAAGCCGAAGGTGTTCCGAACCGCCTGATGGCCGTCAGGCCGGCTGGGCGAGGAGGCCGGCGACGCGCCGCTGCAGATCGGCCGGCGTCGCCTCGGCCGGCGCCACCGGCTCGCCGGCGGCGAGCACCACCCGGTTGAACAGGCCGCGGCGGAACGGCCGGGTCATCGCCTTGCCGTCGGCGCGCGAGAAGAACGAGCCCCAGAGGTTGTGCAAGGCGAGCGGCACCACCGGCACCGGGTTCGACTCGAGAAGCTTCATCACCCCGCCCTTGAACTCGCCCAGCTCGCCGTCGCGCGTGATCGCGCCCTCGGGAAAGATGCAGAGCAGGTCGCCGCCCTCCAGCACCGCCCGGGCGCGGGCGAAGGCCTGGACATAGGTCTCCGGCTCGATCTTCTGCGGCGCGATCGGGATCGCCTTGGCGAGCTTGAAGAACCAGCCGAGCAGCGGCGTGCGGAAGATCTGGTGGTCCATGATGAAGGCGATCGGCCGCGGGCTCGCCGCCATCAGCAGCACCGGATCGATGAAGCTCAC
>DATCGH010000767.1:0-2014 GCA_036509055.1 Caldimonas sp. | reverse complement strand
GCCGCCTCCGCCGCCTCCGCCGCCACCGCCGCCATAACCGCCGCCCCCTCCGCCGCTGCGCCCGCCGCCGAAGCCGCCGCCCCGGTTGCCGCCGCGGTTCTTGCGATGGACCGCGTCGGCGCCGATGTAGCCGAGCGAGGTCTGCAGCGGATCGGGCTGCTTCGGATCGCCCTTGGGCCCAGCAGTCGGACGCGGCGCGCTGCCGCCGGCGCCGAAGCCGCTGTTCGGGCCGATCCTGCGGCCCTGCACGAAGCGGTGGTCGAAGGTCTGCTGCAGCGGATTGGGAATGCGGCTCGGATCGAAGTCGTCGTCGATGTCCTCGTCGCCGGGCGGGCGCGTGGCCGGCTCGGCGGCGGCATTGCCGCCGCCTTCGAAGCGGGCTTCGTCGTTGCGGCGCGGGCCTTGCTGGCGATTGCGATCGTTGCCCTGGCGGTTGTTGCCGTTGTTGCTGTTGGCGTTGCCGCGCGGGCCGCGCTCCTCGCGGCGCGGGCCGCCGCCGCCTTCCGGCCGGGCTTCGCTGCGCTGCCCGTCGCCTTGCGGATTGGCGAGGCGCCGGATCGAGCGGACATCGGCTTCGTCGAGGTCGACCCAGACGCCGCGCTTCAGTCCGAGCGGCAGCACCACGGTGCCGTAGCGGATCCGGATCAGGCGGCTGACGGTCAGGCCGACCGCTTCGAAGAGCTTGCGCACCTCGCGGTTGCGGCCTTCGGTGATGACGACGCGGTACCAGGTGTTGAGGCCTTCGCCGCCGCCGTTGACGATCGACTTGAACGCCGCCCGCTGGCCATCGACCTCGACGCCTTCGAGCAGCTGCGCCCGCTCGGCGTCGCCGAGCGTGCCCATGACCCGGACCGCGTACTCACGCTCGACGCCGAAGCGCGGATGCATGAGCTGGTTGGCCAGGCCGCCGGAGTTGGTGAACAGCAGCAGGCCTTCGGTATTGATGTCGAGCCGGCCAACCGACTGCCACTTGCCCTGGTGCAGGCGCGGCAGGCGACGGAACACGGTGGGCCGGTGCTCGGGGTCGTCGTTGGTGACGATCTCGCCGGCCGGCTTGTGATACGCCAGGATCCGCGCCGGCGGCGGGACGATGCGCACCCGCACCGGCTTGCCGTCGACCTCGATCCGGTCGCCGAAGGAGATCCGCTGGCCGGTGTGCGCCGGCTCGCCGTTGACCTTGATCCGGCCCTCGACGATCAGGTCTTCCATGTCGCGGCGCGAGCCGATGCCTGCCTGGGCGAGCACCTTGTGCAGCTTCGGCGCATCGGGCTCGGCGGCGAGCACCCGCTTGCTCGCGACCTCCTCGGTCTCGGCCGGCGCCTCGGCTTCGCTGTCGAAGTCGCCGGCGAGCACCTTGGCGAAGACCTCGCCCGCCTCGGGCGGAACTACCGGCTGCAGGTGCAGCGGCAGCGGGCCTTCGAAGTTCGGCGGCAGTGGCAGGGCGCGCCGCGGCCGGTTGCCGTCGCCGCCCTCGCCGCCGCCTTCGCCGCGGCGCCGGTCGCGTCGGCCGCGCCGCCGGCTGCGTTCGCCCCGCTCGCCGTCGCCCTGTCCGCGCTCGCCGTCGCCGCCCTCGTCGCGTCCGCCATCGGATCGCGACGCCGCATCGGCGCCCGACGGCGCCGCGTCGTCACCGCGATTGCGCTCGGCACGGGCCTCCGGCGCCGGTGCCGAATCTCCGCTGTCGAATTCGCCTTGCGGCAGGCCGTTGTCAGATCGGTTCATGGCTGGGTTCCAGGGCGGGGTCGGAGGGCGTGGCGGGGGGTTCGGGAGGGAAATCGGAGGCCGGATCGGTATCGGCCGCGGCGTCGCCGGAGGTATCGGCGAACGAAAGCGACGACTGGGCTGCGAGCGCGGCGAGCGCGTCGTGACCGGCTGGTGCGTCGCCGGCGCCATCGAGCGTCGGCAGCTGGTCGAGGCTCTGCAGGCCGAGGTCGTCGAGCAGCTGGCGGGTGGTGGCGAGCAGCGCCGGCCGGCCGGGCGCCTCGCGGTAGCCGATCGCCTCGATCCAGCCGCG
>DATCGH010000766.1:0-3613 GCA_036509055.1 Caldimonas sp. | reverse complement strand
GTGGACGGTGATGGATGCTTCGCGCACCCTGGCCGTGCAGGCGGCGGCGGCGCTCGACGCGAGCGCGGCGAGCGGCGAGACGCCGAGCGTCGCCGAGCTGGCGGGCAAGCTCGGCGTGAGCGACCGGCACCTGCGCCGGATCTTCTTCGCCGAGCATGGCGTGACGCCGCTGCAATACCTGCAGACGCGCCGGCTGCTGCTCGCCAAGCAGCTTCTCACCGACACGAAGATGCCGATCTCCCAGGTGGCGCTGACGAGCGGCTTCAAGAGCCTGCGCCGCTTCAATGCCGCATTCGCTGGCGGGTACCGGATGAATCCGACGCGGCTGCGGCGCACGGCGAAGGCCGACGGGCCGCAGCCCGCCGAGGCGCTGGCCGCGAGCGAGGAAGCGCCGATCACGGTGACGCTCGGCTTCCGGCCGCCGCACGATGCGCTGTCGCTGCTCGCCTTCCTCGCGCAACGGGCCATTCCCGGGATCGAGGTCGTCGAGGGCTTGTCGATCCGCCGGACGCTGCGCGCCGGCGCGATCGAAGGCGGCGAAGCCGGTTGGCTGGAAGCGCGCTTCGTGCCGGAGACCTCGCGCGTCCGGCTCTCGTTCGCCCCGTCCCTCGGCCCGGCAAGCGGCGCCGTGATCGCCGCGGTACGCCGCTGGCTCGACCTCGACGCCGCGCCCGAGGCGATCGACGCCGCCCTCGCGGAGTTGCCCGGGGCACCGGGCCTTCGCCTGCCGGGCAGCGTCGACGGATTCGAGCTCGCCGTTCGTGCCGTGCTCGGCCAGCAGGTCACGGTCGCCGGTGCGAGGACGCTCGCTCGCCGCCTCGTCGAGCGCTTCGGCAGCGACGTCGCGACGCCGTGGAGCGACGTGCATCGCGCCTTCCCCGCTCCGGCCCTGCTCGCGACCGCGCCGATCGAACGGATCGCCGAGCTCGGCATCATCCGCAGCCGTGCCGGGGCGATCCAGGCGCTGGCGCAGAACTGGTCGACGCTGCTTCCCTTGCTTGCCCGCGGCGGCGATCCGGATCGACTGGTCGAGCGGCTGCGCGAGCTGCCCGGCATCGGCGCCTGGACCGCGCACTACGTCGCCATGCGCGCCCTCGGCTGGCCCGATGCCTTCCCGCCAGGCGACATCGCCGCCTTGAAGGCGATGCGGCGCCTGTTCGCCATTTCCTCGCCGCGCGAGGCCGAGGCCCGCGCTGCCGCCTGGCAACCCTGGCGCAGCTACGCCCTGCTGCGCCTCTGGAATTCGCTTTCTCCCGGAGACCCCCGATGAGCTACGCCACCGACACGATTCCCGGCCGCTGCACGGCGCAGATGCGCTATGCCTCGCCGCTCGGCCCGCTGCTGCTCGTCCGCACGAAGGACGGCCTGGCCGGGGCCTGGTTCGAGGCACAGAAGCACCATCCGGCGCCGATCGATGCGCCGGTCCGCGACGACGACCCGCTCCTTCAGCGCGCCGCAGCGCAGCTCGCCGCCTACTTCGAAGGCGAGGCGATGCGCTTCGACCTGGCGCTCGACCTGATCGGAACGCCCTTCCAGATCGGCGTGTGGCGCGAGCTGCTGGCGATCGAGCCCGGCCGGACCTGCAGCTACGGCGAGATCGCGAAGAAGCTCGGCAACCCGACCGCCGGCCGCGCGGTCGGCGCGGCGGTCGGCCGCAACCCGCTGTCGGTCATCGTCCCCTGCCACCGCGTGCTCGGCAGCGACGGCGCCCTCACCGGCTATGCCGGCGGCCTGGAGCGCAAGACCGCCCTGCTCCGGCTCGAGGCCGCGCACCGGCCGGCGCCGCATCGCGCGCCGGCCCAGATGGAACTGCATTGAGGCCGCGCGATGTCGCCGAGCTGATCGCCCTCGCCGCCATCTGGGGAAGCTCCTTCCTCTTCATGCGCATCGCCGTGCCGGCGTTCGGGCCGGTGGCGATCGCCGCGCTGCGGGTCGCTGGCGCCTCGCTCCTGCTCGTGCCGCTGCTCGCGGCGCGCGGCGATCTCGGCCTGCTGCGCCGTCACTGGCGTCCGATCGCGGTGCTCGGCGTGACCAACTCCGCTGTGCCGTTCTTCGGCTTCGCCTATGCGGCGATCACGACCGGCACCGGCGTGTTGGCGATCTTCAACTCGGCGGCGCCGCTGTTCGCCGCGGTCGTCGCCTGGCTCTGGCTCGGCGACCGGCTGACGCCGGCACGCGTCGCCGGCCTGGCAATCGGCTTCGCCGGCATCGTCTGGATCATCGTCTACAAGTCCGGGCTGCACGCCGGCGGCACGCCCTTGGCGGTGCTCGCCTGCCTGATGGCCACCTTCTGCTACGGCGTCTCGCCGAGCGTGACCAAGCGCCATCTCTCGGGCGTGTCGCCGCTCGCCGTCGCCGCCGGCAGCCAGCTCGTCGGTGCGGCGCTGCTCGCGATCCCCGCGGTGCTCGCCTGGCCGGCTGCGCCGCCGACGCTTGCCGGCTGGCTGGTCGTCGCCGCCCTGGCCTTCGTCTGCACCGGACTGGCCCTGCTGATGTACTTCCGGCTGATCGCCCACGCCGGGCCGGCGAACGCGATCTCGGTGACCTACCTCATCCCGATCTTCGCCATCGCCTGGGGGGCCCTCTTCCTCGACGAGGCGATCACCTGGCCGCTGCTCGCCGGCTGCGCCGTCGTCTTCCTCGGCACCGCGCTCGCGACCGGCATCCTCCGGCCGCGGATATCGTAACGATCGTTACGATAAGGCGGGGTGCGGTACAGTGGCCGGACCCCGCCGCCGAGGACCGCCGATGCGAACCGCCGCCTACCACCGCCAGCCGAACGAGCGCGTGCACGTCTTCGACGCCGGTGCCATGCCCTGGGAGGAAACGGCGCGGCCCGGCCTGCGCCTGAAGTCGATCCGCATCGACGACGAGCGCGGCGAGTTCCTCGGCCAGATCGGCTTCGATCCTTACATCCGCAGCGGCCTGCACCAACACCAGGGCGTGGCGACGAGCTTCATCCTCGAGGGCGGCCTGACCGACTACCACGGCCACGTCAACCTGCACGAGATGGGCATCAACTACCGCGGCTCGACCCACGACGCGATCTCCTACGTGCCGACGGTGCTCGTCTCCAAGCTCGAAGGGCCGGTCACCTACCCGCCGGAAGAAAAGCTCTTGAGCGGCGTCCATGCCGGCTCGACCTACCAGAGCTTCCGCAATCCCGACCCCGACGTCCCGCCCGAGATCAACGTGCCGGTGGATCGCGTGCCGGCCGTCGAGAGCGGCGTCTTCGGCCTGTCGCGCCAGCCGATCTACGACTACGCCGGCAGCGGTCTGGTGCGCCGCCTGCTGCAATGGAAGCTGCGGCCCGAGACCGAGGTGCCGGCGTGGCAGGCGAGCGACTGGGTCGAGTTGTGGATCCGCGGCGGCGAGATCGCGATCAACGGCGAGAAGGCCTTCGCCAACTGCTTCGTCGTCATCGAGCCCGGCGCGACCGTCCGCATCGCCGCGCCGTTCGGCGCGCTCGCCCTGGTCTGGGCCGAAGGGCGCGAACGCTGGGCCGGCGGTGCCGCCGCCGGCGACCTGTTCGGCTTCTGACCCGGGCCGCGCAGCGCAGGGGCGCGCGCAGCGCGGCGAGAATCGGCGCATGAACACCTCCCCCGCCGCCCTG
>DATCGH010000765.1:0-2776 GCA_036509055.1 Caldimonas sp. | reverse complement strand
GCCGCCGACCACTCGCTCGTGCCCCAGTAGTGCGCCTTGCCGCTGGCGATGATGTCGCTCATCGCCCAGACCGTCTCCTCGACCGGCGTCTTCGGGTCCGGCCGATGGCAGTAGATCAGGTCGACGAAGTCGAGCTGCAGGCGCTTGAGCGAGCCGTCGATCGCCTGCATCAGGTACTTGCGGTTGAGCGTGTCCTTGCGGTTGGTGGCCTGGCCGTCGCGGTCCAGGCCCCAGAAGAACTTGGTCGAGACGACGTAGTTGAGGCGCGGCCAGCCGAGCGCCTTGAACGCCTCGCCCATCACGATCTCGCTCTGGCCCTTGGCGTAGACCTCGGCGTTGTCGAAGAAGTTGACGCCCGCGTCCATCGCCGCCGCGAGCATCTCGCGCGCCGCCGCGGTGCCGACCTGGTTGTGATACGTGACCCAGGAGCCGAGCGAAAGCTCGCTCAGCTGCAGGCCGCTCGGGCCGAGACGCCGGTATTCCATGATGGGTCTTCCGTTGGCTGCAATGACGAAGGGGCCGAGGGTAGCGAATATCGACCGGCGCTGCCGTCGCCGCTACGATGCGGGGATGGACAGGGATGCCAGCCTCGAACCGTACCGGGCGCGGCGCGCCCGCCTCGCCGACGTGCTGCGCCGCCACGGCGGCGGTGTGGCGATCGTGCCGACGGCGCCGGAGCGCCAGCGCAACGGCGACAACGACCATCCGTATCGCCACGGCAGCGACTTCCACTACCTCACCGGCTTCGCCGAGCCCGGCGCCTGGCTGCTCGTCGAGGCCGACGGCCGGACCACGCTCGTCTGCCGGCCGAAGGACGTCGAGCGCGAGATCTGGGACGGCTATCGGCTCGGCCCCGACGCCGCACCGGCGGTGCTCGGTGTCGACGCGGCGCTGCCGCTGGCCGAGCTCGACCGGCTGATGGCCGAGAAGATCGCCAACCAGCCCTCGGTCTGGATTCCCTCCGGCATGCCCGGGCTGCAGGCGCAGCTCGACGGCTGGCTGGCGCGCATCCGGGCGCGCGAGCGCCAGGGCGACGAGGCGCCGCGGGTGCAGCATGATCTGGCCGCGGTGCTGGCCGAGATGCGCATCGTCAAGGACGCCGGCGAGCTGGCGACGATGCGCCGCGCCGCCGCGATCAGCGCCGGCGCCCATGCCCGGGCGATGCGCTTTTGCGCCGAGAGCTTCCGCCGCGACCCGCAGGCCGGCCTTCCCGAATACGCGATCGAGGCCGAGCTCCTGCACGAGTTCCGCCGCCACGGCACCGACGGCCCGGCCTACGGCTCGATCGTCGCCGCCGGCGGCAACGCCTGCGTGCTTCACTACGTGCCCTCGCGCAGCGAGTTGCGCCCAGGCCAGCTCTGCCTGATCGATGCCGGCTGCGAGCTCGACGGCTACGCCAGCGACGTCACCCGCACCTTCCCCGCCGACGGCCGCTTCACGCCGGCGCAGCGCGAGCTCTACGACATCGTCGAGGCGGCGCAGGCCGCGGCGCTCGCCGCCACCCATCCCGGCGCCCGGCAGCGCGACGCCCACGCCGCCGCGGTGCGGGTGCTGGCGCAGGGCATGCTCGACACCGGGCTGCTCGACCGCGGCAAGAGCGGCGACCTCGATGCGGTGATCGAGTCGGCCGCCTATCGCAAGTTCTACATGCACGGCACCGGCCACTGGCTCGGCCGCGACGTCCACGATGTCGGCGACTACCACTCGGCCGAGGAAGCGCCCGTCGAGCAGCCCGATTGGGCCGGCGGCAAGGTGGTGAAGAAGCCTTCGCGCAAGCTCGAGCCGGGCATGGTGGTGACGATCGAGCCCGGCCTCTATGTCCGCGCCGCCGAGGGCGTGCCCGAGCGCTTCTGGGACATCGGCATCCGGATCGAGGACGACGTCGTCGTCACCGCCCAGGGCTGCGAGGTCATCAGCCGCGGCGTGCCGGTCGCGGCCGGAGAGATCGAAGCGCTGATGCGCGGCTGAATCGGCCGCGGCCGACGCGCACGGCGCGGCCGCCTTAGAGTCGGCGGGTGCAGGTCTTCCTGATCTACGCCGCCTGCGCCTTCGCCAGCGGCTTCGCCCTTCGCCTCGTCGACCCGATCGTCCTGCCGGTCGCCGGTCACTTCGCGGTCAGCGCGACGATGGCGGCGATGCTCAACACCGCATACGCCCTGCCGTATGCGCTGGCACAGCCCTTTCTCGGGCCGATCGGCGACCGCTTCGGCAAGCAGCGCTGCATCCAGGTCTGCGTTGCCGGGATGGCGCTGATGCTTGCGGCCGGCGCCTTCGCCGACAGCTTCCCGCTGCTCCTCGCGACCCGGGTGTTCGCCGGCATCTTCGCCGGCGGCCTGATCCCGCTGGTGCTCGCCGGCATCGGCGACACCTACGCCATGAGCGAGCGCCAGGTGGCGCTCGGCCGGATGCTGTTCGCGATCATCTCCGGGCAGATGCTCGGTTCGGTCGTCTCGGGCTTCGCCAACGTCGCCTTCGGCTGGCGCAGCGCCCTCTTCATCGCCTCCGGCGTCGGCGCGATCGCGGCGATCGTCGCCTGGACGCGGATGCCGGCGACGCCGCGGCACGGCGACGCCGCCCCGCCGGCGTCGTTCGCGGCGCTCTACGGCCGCGTCTTCGCCAATCCCAAGGCGACCTGGCTCTATGCCGCGGTGATGCTCGAGGGCGCGCTCTTCTCCGGCGTGTTCCCGTTCATGGGCGAGCTCCTGCTGGCGACCACGGCGCGCGGCGGCCAGGCGATCTCGATCGAGACCGGCATCGTCCTCGGCGCCTTCGGCAT
>DATCGH010000764.1:0-3262 GCA_036509055.1 Caldimonas sp. | reverse complement strand
GAGCTGGCCGACCAGCACACCGAGACCATCCTCCCGGGCTTCACCCACCTGCAGGTGGCACAGCCGGTGTCGTTCGCGCACCACCTGCTGGCCTACGTCGAGATGTTTGCACGCGACGCCGAGCGGATGGCCGAGGTCCACGCCCGCACCAATCGCCTGCCGCTCGGCGCCGCCGCGCTCGCCGGCACCAGCTACCCGCTCGACCGCGAAATGGTGGCCAAGGCGCTCGGCATGGCGGAGATCTGCCGCAACAGCATCGACGCGGTCAGCGACCGCGACTTCGCGATCGAATTCACCGCCGCCGCGAGCCTGTGCATGGTTCACGTCTCGCGCTTCAGCGAGGAGCTGGTGCTCTGGATGAGCCAGAACTTCGGCTTCATCGAGCTCGCCGACCGGTTCTGCACCGGCTCGTCGATCATGCCGCAGAAGAAGAACCCGGACGTGCCCGAGCTGGCGCGCGGCAAGACCGGCCGCGTCGTCGGCCACCTTATGGGCCTCCTGACCCTGATGAAGGGCCAGCCGCTGGCCTACAACAAGGACAACCAGGAGGACAAGGAGCCGCTGTTCGACACGGTCGACACCGTCAAGGACACGCTGCGCATCTTCTGCGAGCTGGTGCCGGGCATCACCGTCAAGGCCGAGGCGATGGAGCGCGCGGCAGCGCGAGGCTACGCGACGGCGACCGACCTGGCCGACTACCTGGTGAGAAAGGGTGTGCCGTTCCGCGACGCCCACGAGGCCGTCGCCCATGCGGTGAAGCACGCGATCCAGGCCGGCGTCGGCTTGGCCGACGTGCCGCTGGCGACGCTGCAGGGCTTCCATCCCGGCATCGCCTCCGACGTCCACGGCGTCCTGACCCTGCGCGGCTCGCTCGCCTCGCGCAAGGTGGTCGGCGGCACCGCACCGGAACAGGTGCGGACCGAGATCGCCCGCCACCGCGCCCGTCTCGGCAAGTAACGGGCGAGCCGCCGGCACGAGCCGGCGACGGAACGATCAGCGCAAGCTGAGCACGTTGGCCTCATAGACCGCGAGCTCGGGCGGCCGGGCCGCGAGCCGGCCGGCCTGGGCCGCGAAAGCCCGCGACGCCGGCACCTTGAAGTGCGCCTCCAGCGCGGCCCGGTCTTCCCAGCGCTCGAAGAACACCAGCCGCAGGCCGTCGTTGGCATCGATCGCGACGCCGTGCTCGAGGCAGCCTGGCTCGCCCCGGGAACGGGCGACATGCTCGAGGCTGGCGCGGCGCAGCTCGTCGATCGTGTCGGCGCGTGCGGCAATGGAACCGGTGACGATCAGCATGGCGTGAGAATACCGCCCATGCCGCACTCCCGTCGTCACTTCGAACGCCACCGCACCGATCGCGTCGGCTGGCTCCGCGCCGCGGTCCTCGGTGCCAACGACGGCATTGTCTCGACCGCGAGCCTGCTGGTCGGCGTGGCGGCGGCCAACGCCGCGCAGAGCAGCCTGCTCCTGACCGGCATCGCCGGCCTGGCGGCCGGCGCGATGTCGATGGCCGCCGGCGAATACGTCTCGGTCCATTCGCAGGCCGATACCGAGCGCGCCGACCTGTCGAAGGAGAAGAAGGAACTGGAGCTCGAGCCCGCCGCCGAGCTGCGCGAGCTCACCGGCATCTACGTGCACCGCGGCGTCGAGCCGCAGCTGGCCCGGCAGGTCGCCGAGCAGCTCACCGCGCACGACGCCCTCGGTGCCCACGCCCGCGACGAGCTCGGCATCTCCACCACCCTGGCGGCGCGTCCAGTCCAGGCGGCTCTGGCCTCGGCGGCGAGCTTCGCCGTCGGCGCCCTGCTGCCGCTCGCCGTCGCGTTGGTGGCGCCGCGGGCCGGCATGATGGTCTGGATCTCCGGCATGTCGCTGGGCTCGCTCGCCCTGCTGGGCGCCATCGCCGCGCACGTCGGCGGCGCCAGCCTGGCCACCGGCGCCTGGCGGGTCACCTTCTGGGGCGCGCTGGCGATGGCGATCACCGCCGGCATCGGCTCGCTGTTCGGCACGGCGGTGTAGCGCGCCGTCCCAGGGGGCGGGAGCGCAGCCCCGGCCCTCAGCCGGTGGCGACGAAGCGGTCGGCGCGCGCCGCCTGCAGGACTTCGTCCGGATACGAATCGAGCATGTCGATCGGCCGCGCGTCGTCGAGCCAGCCGTTCGGCTCGACGAACCACTCGGCGAGGCGCCGGCCGTCGTACTCCGAGGCCAGCTCGGCGAGCACCGCCTTCAGGCCGGGCTTGAGCGCCAGGTCCGCGCCGAACTGGAACATCGGGATCCACAAGGTATGCCGCCACTCGAATCCGAACACCTCGCCGGCGACGACCATGCGCCCCAGGCTGGCGAGGTTGCCGCGACCGAAGTCCTCGAGCACGTGGGCCAGGTCGTCGCCGCGCGCGAACCCCCCCTGCGCCTGGTATGCGGCTCGCATGTCGGCGAATTCCGCATCCCTGTCGACTCGCGACCCCGCCTGCTGCAGCCGACCCGAGACCGCCATGGAATCGATCGGCCTGACGCTGGCCCGTCCGGTGTCCGCCTGCATCGCGCGCTCCTGATCTGGCGAGTTGCTGAAGCAAGACGGCCGGCAGAAAACGTGCCCGGCGCGCCTAGTCGTTGTCGTGCCAGCGAGCGGGCGCGAGCAGGACCTGGAGCTTGCGCATCGCCTCGGTGCATTCCAGCACGTCGGCCCGGATCCGGGTCATGGCTGCGTCGGGCTCGGCCTCCGGCGAAACCTCGGCGACCGCCTCGAGACGGGCTCTGACCGAGGCGAAGAGGAGGTCCCACTCCTGACGTGACGGGAGTACCGGAAGGTGCTGCGCAAGGCAGGCGTCGAGAGCGTGGACAGACATGTGACGAGTCTTCGTCCTACAGACGGACGCGTCTGTGCGCCAGCGCACTCAATTACCGATGCAAGGGTGCAGCCGGCTCAGGTGCCGACAATTCCCGTTGGACGCGCGCGCTCCGGGAGGCGACGGCGGTCGGGGCCAGCGGCAGGGTCACGACAAAGCGGCTGCCCGCCCCGGCGCCGGCGCTGTGCACGACGACGCAGCCGCCATGCGCCGCGACCAGCTCGCTCACGACCGCCAGGCCGAGCCCGAGACCCGAATCGTCGAAGCCCGGGCGGGACCGGTCCTGCGCGAACGGTTCGAAAACGTGCGCCAACGCGGCGGGGTCGATGCCGATGCCGCTATCGGCCACGCTCAGGATGACGAGGTCGCCGTGGGCCGCCGCCAACAGCTCGATCGAGCCGGCATCCGGCGTGAACTTGCTC
>DATCGH010000763.1:0-2312 GCA_036509055.1 Caldimonas sp. | reverse complement strand
GCTGCGCCGCTCCGGATTCAGATAGAAGTGGAGGTTGCGGCCGGTGAGGCGCCGGTTGACGAGCTCGACGCAGCCGATCTCGATCACCCGGTCGCCCGATTCCGGGCTGAGGCCGGTGGTTTCGGTGTCGAGGAAGACCTGACGCATGGGCTCGAACCTCCTCAGGCCTGCCGGGGCGCCAGCGGCAGCCCGGCGGCATCGCCCGGCGCGCGGCCGCGGCCCCAGGTCCACAGGGCGATGCCGGCGACGATCATCGGCACGCACAGCCACTGCCCCATGCTCATGCCGAGCGCGAGCAGGCCGAGGAAGCTGTCGGGCTCGCGGAAGAACTCGGCGATGAAGCGGAGCACGCCGTAGCCGGCGAGAAACGCGCCCGACACCTGGCCGAGCCCGCGCGGCTTCCTGCCGTAGACCCAGAGCACGACGAACAGCAGCAGGCCCTCGAGCGCGAACTGGTAGAGCTGCGACGGATGCCGGGGCAGCGGCGAGCCCGACTGCGGGAACACCATCCCCCAGGGCAGGTCGGCGCTCGAGAAGCGACCCCAGAGCTCGCCGTTGATGAAGTTGCCGATCCGGCCGGCGGCGAAGCCGGTCGGCACGCACGGCGCCACCAGGTCGGTGACCTCGAGGAACGGGCGCTTGCGGGTGTAGGCGAACAGGGCCAGCGCCGCCATCACGCCGAGCAGGCCGCCGTGGAACGACATGCCGCCCTTCCACACCGCGAAGACCTCGAGCGGATTCGCGGCGTAGTAGCCGGGCTTGTAGAACAGCACGTAGCCGATCCGGCCGCCGATCACGGTGCCCATGACGCCGTAGAACAGCAGGTCCTCGATGTCGCGGCGGGTCCAGCCGGTGGCGGCGTACTGCGGCAGGCGGGAACGGCGCACCGCGAGGAACAGGAACAGGGCGAAACCGACCAGGTAGGTCAGGCCGTACCAGTGGATCGCAATCGGCAGGCCGATCTTCGAGAGGTCGAGCGCGATCGGGTCGAACTGGGGGTGAACGAGCATGCGGAGATGATACGGGCGGCCCCGTGGCGAGGCAGGTCGACGGCACCGCCGTATAGTTCCCTCCGGTCCCCCTGCCCCGAGTACGAGATGCCGATCAACCGCCGTTCCCGCAACATCACCGAGGGCGTGGCGCGTGCGCCGAACCGCTCCATGTTCTACGCCATGGGCTACGAGGCGGGCGACTTCGCCAAGCCGATGATCGGTGTCGCCAACGGGCATTCGACCATCACGCCCTGCAACTCGGGCCTGCAGAAGCTTGCCGATGCCGCGGTCGTCGGCATCGAGGAGGCCGGCGGCAACTCCCAGATCTTCGGCACGCCCACCATCAGCGACGGCATGGCGATGGGCACCGAGGGCATGAAGTACAGCCTGGCATCGCGCGAGGTGATCGCCGACTGCATCGAGACCTGCGTCGGCGGCCAGTGGATGGACGGCGTGCTCGTGATCGGCGGCTGCGACAAGAACATGCCCGGCGGCATGATGGGGATCCTGCGCGCCAACGTGCCGGCGATCTACGTCTACGGCGGCACCATCCTCCCCGGCCGCTACCAGGACAAGGACCTGAGCATCGTCAGCGTGTTCGAGGCGGTCGGCCAGTTCACCGCCGGCACCCTGAGCGAGCGCGACCTGGGCGAGATCGAGCGTCGGGCGATCCCCGGCTCGGGCTCGTGCGGCGGCATGTACACCGCCAACACCATGAGCTCGGCGATCGAGGCGCTCGGCATGAGCCTGCCCGGCTCGAGCACCATGGCCAACGTCCACGACGAGATCGTCGCCAGCGCCAAGGCGTCGGCCAAGGTGCTGGTGGAGGCGGTACGGCAGAACCTGAAGCCGCGCGACATCGTCACCAAGAAGAGCATCGAGAACGCCGTCGCCGTGATCATGGCCACCGGCGGCTCGACCAATGCCGTGCTGCACTTCCTGGCGATCGCCCATACCGCGGGCGTCGAATGGACGATCGACGACTTCGAGCGCATGCGGAAGAAGGTGCCGGTGCTCTGCGACCTCAAGCCCTCGGGCCGCTACATGGCGGTCGACCTGCACCGCGCCGGCGGCATCCCGCAGGTGATGAAGATGCTGCTCGAGGCCGGGCTGCTGCACGGCGACTGCATGACGATCACCGGCAAGACGATCGCCGAGACGCTGGCCGAGATCCCGGCAGTGCCGCGCGCCGACCAGGACGTGATCCGGCCGATCGGCAACCCGATGTACGCCGAGGGCCATCTCGCGATCCTCAAGGGCAACCTCTCGCCCGAGGGCGCGGTCGCCAAGATCACCGGCCTGAAGAACCCGTCGATCACC
>DATCGH010000762.1:0-2412 GCA_036509055.1 Caldimonas sp. | reverse complement strand
AAGCACCGACACCGCGGTGTCGAGGCCCTCGAGCACGGTGGTGAAGCGCTCGTGCGATGCGGTGAGCTGGTCGCGGATCCGCTTGGCCTCGGTGATGTTGGTCATCGAGGTCATCCAGCCGGTCTGCTGGCCCTTCGGGTCGATCAGCGGCGAGACGTACATCCGGGCGTCGAACACGGAGCCGTCCTTCCGCATCACCTTGACCTCGATGCCGCCGGCGGGGCTCTGCCCGCGCAGCTCCTGCTCGAGCAGGCGCGCGTTCTCGTCGCGGCGGTCGTGCGGCCAGTAGGGGAAGGGCGGGTGCTGGCCGATCAGGTCGGCCTCGGAGAAGCCGGTCATGGCGCAGAACGCCGGGTTGACGTAGCTGATCTGGCCTTCCATGTCCATGGCCCGCATGCCGGTCAGCATCGAGTTCTCCATGGCGCGCCGGAAGTTGGTCTCCGAGACCAGCGCCGCCTGCATCTGCAGCCGCCGTCGCATGTGTCGCCAGGTGCCGAGCAGCATCCAGACGGTGAGCACCGACAGCGCCATCACCATCCAGAACAGGGTGTTGCTGATCAGGCCGACGGAGGTGCGGTAGCCCTCGCCGCGCAGCACCAGGCCGTTCTCGGCCGGCGCGACCGGCAGCTCGAAGACGATCGACGGCCGCTTGACGGTCGTGCCTGGCACGGTCATTACCGTGCTCGCCAGCGACAGGTCCCGATCGAGCAGCGAGATCGCGTGCCGGCGCGAGACCTCGTTCGGCACGTAGTAGCGCAGGAGGCGCTCGACCGAGTATTCGGCGATCAGCGCGCCGTTGAAGTGGCCGCGCTCGACCAGGGGAATGACGACCTGGAACACCGGGTTGCCGAAGCTGTCCTTGAACGGCCGCGAGTACGCCGTCTGCCGGGTCTCCCGGCCGCGCTGGAACGCCCGCTCGGGCTCGCTGCCGGAGTTCTCGACCGGCAGCGATGCCGGCGTCTCGATGCCGCTGATGCCGGTCTCGGGCGGAAAGCTCGTGCCGGAATAGGCGGCGATCGCGTTGCGCGCCGGCCCGACCCAGATCAGGTTGGTGGTCTCGGGCCGCTCCCGGGTGAAGCCCGAGGCCTGGACGAGGAAGGAATTGCGATCCAGCGAGCGGGTGATCAGGTCGTGCGCGGTGCGGACCAGCTGCTCGTGGTTGTCGATGAGGCGCAGGCGCAACTGCTGCTGCGCCACCTCGGTGTCGCGGCGCACCGCCTCCTGCTCGCGCTCGAGCTCTTCGTTGCGCAGGTACCAGAACGCGGAGACGATCGCAGCGAGGAACAACAGCACCGAGGCGAGCGGGCCGAGGGTCGCGTAGCGATCCTGGCGGGCGGCCGACTGGCGCCGCCACCAGCGTCCGAACAACCGCTCCGCCCAAGTGCGATTGGGTCGCGGGGGGGCCTTCGTCGTCGCCGTCACGGCACGCTGCATGCCGCGATTATCGACGCCGCGCGAGAGACATGATTCCCTCGAGTCTTTGCCTCCGGACGTGCGGTTTTTTGGATCCCACAATACGATATCAAATGGCACCATGCGGAAGTACGCATTTTTGTGCGAAACTCCCGCACAGTAAGAACAACGACTTCGGAGACGACCATGTCAGCCCTTCCCGAGCTTTCCGTCGGCGCGGCCGCGAACGACGATCCCGACGCCGCTGAAACCCGGGAGTGGCTCGAAGCCCTCTCGGCCGTGATCGCCTCCGAAGGCGGCGAGCGCGCCCACTTCCTGCTGGAACGGTTGATCGACCAGGCGCGCCAGGCCGGCATCGACCTGCCGTTCTCCGCCAAGACCGCCTACGTCAACACCATCCCCACCGACCAGGAGGAGCGAAGCCCGGGCAACATCGAGATCGAGGAGCGGCTGCGCGCCTACATGCGCTGGAACGCGATGGCCATGGTGGTCAAGGCGAATCGCCTTCACCCGGCCGACGGCGGCGACCTCGGCGGCCACATCTCGAGCTTCGCCTCGCTGGCGACGATGTTCGGCACCGGCTTCAACCATTTCTGGCACGCCGAGACGCCCGAGCACGGCGGTGACCTGCTCTACATCCAGGGCCACTCCTCGCCCGGCGTGTATGCGCGGGCCTACATGGAAGGGCGATTGAGCGAGGATCAGCTGCTGCACTTCCGCCAGGAGGTCGACGGCAAAGGCATCTCGAGCTATCCGCATCCGAAGCTGATGCCCGATTTCTGGCAGTTCCCCACCGTCTCGATGGGCCTCGGCCCGCTGATGGCCATCTACCAGGCGCGCTTCCTCAAGTACCTGCACGCGCGCGGCATCGCCAACACCGAGAACCGCAAGGTCTGGGTGTTCTGCGGCGACGGCGAGATGGACGAGCCCGAGTCGCTCGGCGCGATCGGCCTGGCCTCGCGCGAGAAGCTCGACAACCTGATCTTCGTCATCAACTGC
>DATCGH010000761.1:0-3588 GCA_036509055.1 Caldimonas sp. | reverse complement strand
GACGCGCCCGGCGGCGGGCCGCAGAAGGTCGGCGTCGCCGTCGCCGACCTCTTCACCGGCATGTACGCCGTCACCGCGATCCTGGCGGCGCTGCGTCATCGCGACGCCACCGGCCAGGGCCAGGCGATCGACATGGCCCTGCTCGATACCCAGGTGGCGATGCTCGCCAACCTCGGCGCCGGCTACCTCGCCACCGGCGTGGCGCCGCAGCGTGCCGGCAACGCCCACCAGAACATCGTCCCGTACCAGGTGTTCGAGGTCGCCGACGGGCACATGATCCTGGCGGTCGGCAACGACGGCCAGTTCGGCCGCTTCTGCGCCGTCGCCGGCTCTCCCGAACTCGCGCGCGATCCGCGCTTCGCCCGCAATGCCGACCGAGTTCGCCACCGGGCGATGCTGGTGCCGCTGCTGGCAGCGACGCTGAAGCGCCGGCCGCGCCGCGAATGGCTCGAGGCGCTGGAGGCGGCCAAGGTCCCGTGCGGGCCGATCAACGACCTCGCCGACGTGTTCGCCGATCCGCAGGTGCAGGCCCGCGGCATGACGGTCGACGTGGTGCATCCGCTGGCCGGCTCGATCCGCCTGGTCTCCAGCCCGATGAAGCTCTCGGCCACGCCGGTCCGCCACGACCGGGCGCCGCCGCTGCTCGGCGCCGATACCGTGCCCGTCCTCGCCGAGTTCGGGCTGGATGCCGAGGCGATTGCCGGGCTGAAACGGGCCGGCGCGATCTGAGGGGCCGGCGACTCCCGGAATTCGTCCCGGAGAAACCTTGAGGCCGGAAAAGGTGAACAAGTTGTCACATTTCCCGACTTTCCGTGACCGCTCGTCCGCGCCATCCTGTCGGGGTCTGGCGCCGTGGGGAGCGGAGGCCGACACTCCCCTGCGAAACGCGACCCGATGGAAACGGCCCGGCCCGCCAGCGCCCCGTCCTTCTGAGGGTCCGACTCGAGACGCCCCGGCCCGGCCGGAGTGCGCGCCCAAAAGAACCTATTGATCCGCTCTCGATGCCCTCAGCCCTGCGTTCCGTTCCCGTGCGAAATCTCCAGTCCGACCCCGTGCCTCCTGCGGCCGACGAGCGATGGCATGAGCTCGTCTCCCAGGTGGGCGCCGAGATCGCGGCGCCGCTGACCGCGGCGCTCGAGCGGATCCACGTCCTCACCGCCACCGGCAAGATCGATCGCGCGGGCCTGCGCGCCCTGCGCGACGAGGTCGAGCAGGCGCGCCAGGTCGGCATGATCGGCCAGCAGCTCACCCGCTTCGCCTCCGGCCGCGTGCGCCAGTCGCACGAGGTGCTGCAGCTCGAGGAGGTGATGCAGAGCGTGCTCGCCCTGCGCGCCCGCGAGACCCAGGCGCGCGGCATCGCCCTGAAGCCGCAGCTCAAGTCGGCGCGCGTCGTCGTCGACGGCTCGCTGCTGTTCAGCCTGCTCAACGCCACCCTCGACTGGGCGCTCGCCAATGCCCATGCGCACATCGACTTCACCATCGACTTCAAGACCTGGCCGGTGCATGCCCGGCTGACCTGCCGGTTCGCGCATCGGCCCGCGGACATGAACGACGACTCGAGCGTCACCACGCCGACGCCGCCGCGTCTCGATTCGCTCAGCTGGCGGCTGATCGAGCAGACCGCCTGGACCATGGGCCTGGTGGTCGAGCGCAAGGACGTCGCCGGCATCACCACCCTCGTGCTCGAGTTCCCGAAGACCGCGAACGAGGAGATGGAAGGCCTCTCGGCCCAGGAGATCGACGACGGCTCGGCCCAGTCCGGCAACTCCAAGGCGCTGGCCGGCAGCCACGTGCTCGTGGTCGCCTCGCGGCGGGAGATGCGGGTCATGATCCGCGACGCGCTGCGCAACATGAGCATGCTGGTCGACTTCGTCAGCTCGGTCGACGAGGCGGTGAGCTTCTGCAAGGAGGGCCTGCCGCACGCGATCATCGTCGAGTCGATCCAGCGCGGCGGCCGCTTCACCTCGTTTCGCGAGGAGATCCTCGACGAGGTGCCGGATTTCGTCTTCATCGAGATCCTGGAGCAGGGCTCGACCTTCGAGATGTCGGGCACCAACGGCGCCACCATGGCGAGGATCGGCCGCGACGTCGTCGCCAGCTCGCTGCCGGCGGCGCTGATGTTCGAGCTGTCGCGAAGCCTGTAGCGCCGGGCCCGGCCCCAGGCCGGCAGGGCTACGTCCCGAACACCTTCGCCAGCAGCGCGCTGCCCGTGCCGATCGGGTCGCGACGGATCTTCTTCTCTTCCTCGGCGATCATGAAGTAGAGGCCGTCGAGCGCCTTGCCGGTGACGTAGCGCTCGATGCTGGCGTCTTCGCTCTTCATCAGGCCCATGAGGGCGGCCTTGCCGGCCAGGGCGTTGAAGTGCGCCGCAAGCTCGACCTTCTCGGTCTCGCGCGTCACGATCGGCAGGAACTTCTCGCCCAGCGGCTGGCGAGTCCTGGCCGCGAAGAACCTCGTCACCGAATCGTCGCCGCCGGCGACGATCCGCCGGGCGTCGTCGACGCTCATCGACTTGACCGCCGACACCAGCAGCGCTCTCGCCTCCGGCACCGCCGCTTCCGCCGCGCGGTTCATCGCCGTGACCAGATCGTCGACCTGCTTCTGCTGGCCGGTCAGCCGGGCGAGCTTGGCCGCGTCCTTCAGATAGCCGGGCAACGGGATCCTGACCTTGGCGTTGCCGAGGAAGCCGTCCTTGCGGCCGAGCAGGTCGACCGCCGCGCCGGCGCCGCGCTCGAGCGCCGCGCGGATCCCCGAGGCGGCATCGGCGTCACTGACGCCCGCCGCTCGGCTGCCGCTGGCGACGAGCCAGCCTACCGCCGCCAGCATCGCATTCGTGAATCGCCTTCTCTGCATCGCTGCGCCTTCCGGGTGGACTTCGGTCGCCGGTCCAATCGATTCTGCGCCGCGACCGGATCAGCGCGCCCGCACCCCGGCAATCGCCGCGCCGACGATCAGCACCGCCGCCAGGCCGATCCAGACGGTGAGCGGCCGGCCGGAAGTCGCGACCAGCAACAAGGTCGAGGCCAGCGGCGTCAGGTAGCTGAGGATGCCGATGCGGCGTGCATCGCCGCGCTTCAGCGCCGCGTCCCAGAGGAAGAAGGCGGCGCCGAGCGGCCCGACGCCGACGGCGACGATCAGCCCCCAGTCGCGCAGCGACAGCTCGACCTGCGGCTCGAAGACGAGGTGGCAAAGCAGCGCCAGCCCGCCCGACACCAGTCCGAACAGGCCGACGACGGCCGTCGGGAAGTGGGCGACCCGGCGCGTCAGCAGCGAATAGCTGGCCCAGATGAAGGCCGAGCCGAGGGCCGGCAGATAGCCCCAGGCCAAGCCGCCGCTGAGGCCGCGCCCGCCGAGGATGGCGAGGGCCGCGCCGACGAAGCCGGCGATCGCCGCGCCGACATGCACCGCACGCAGCTTCATCCCGGGCAGGAACAGCGGCGCGAGCACGACGATGAGCAGCGGCCACAGGTAGTTGACGAGGTTGGCCTCGACCGGCGGGGCGTTGCGCAGGGCGACGAAGAGCAGGAAGTGGAAACCGAACAGGCCGTAGACGCCGAGCGCCAGGGTCGACGCCCGCACACGCCATTG
>DATCGH010000760.1:0-9779 GCA_036509055.1 Caldimonas sp. | reverse complement strand
GTTTCGCGAGGTCGGCGCGATCTGCGGCGAACACAGTCGCGGCATGCCCACCCGACCTGCCGCCATGACCCACGCCACCGCCCCGATCGCCGACGTCGTTGCCCACCGCGCCTACCTGGTCCGCTTCGCGATGCGGCGGCTGCGCGATCCGATGCTCGCCGAGGACGCGGTCCACGACGTGTTCGAGGCGGTGCTCTCCGGCCGGGCCACGTTCGCCGGCCGGGCGGCCTTGCGCTCCTGGCTGACGGCAGTGCTCAAGCACAAGATCGTCGACGCGATGCGTCGCTCGCCGCTGCACGAGTCGCTGGACGACAGCGACGAGGCCGACGGCCCGGGCCATGACGTCGCCTGCCCCCTGCCCGGCCCCGAAGAGGTGGTGGAGCAGCGCGAGCTGCTCGGCCGCGCGCTGGCGGGCATCGAAGCACTGCCGCCCGGCCTTCGCGACGCGATCCGGCTGCGCGTGATCGACGAGCGCTCCGCCGAGTCGGCCTGCCGCGAGCTGGGCATCAGCGAGGAGAACCTGTTCGTCCGGGTGCACCGGGCGAGAAAGCGCCTCCTGTCCTGATCGGAGCGGCCAGAGCCTTCGCCTTGAGAAAGCGGGGCTCTCGGGTCGATCAGATCATCGCCGCCGGGTCGAAGTCGACGTCTTCGGTGGCGAAGCGGGTGACCTTGCGCGGCAGCAGGTGCACCGTCGAGCCGGTCGCCAGACCGAGGCGGTCGCGCAGCGCCATCCAGTCGGAGCGCGCCATCTCGACGTCGACGAAGGACTGGTCGGCGCTGCGCCGGAACTCGAGCCGGGTGTTCGGGCCGACGGTCAGGGCCTGGACCAACGTCGCCTCGACTGTGCCGGGCGCTGCCGCCGGCACGACGTCGAGCTCGTGCGGGCGCACGAACGAGACCTCGCCGTCCTTGCCGGCGGCGGCGCCGAGCCGGCCGTGGAAGACGTTGACGTCGCCGAGGAACTGCAGCACGAACGGCGTCGCCGGGCGGTCGTAGACCTCGTCGGGCGGGCCGTCCTGCTCGATCCGGCCCTGGTTCATGACGACGATCCGGTCGGCAACCTCCATCGCCTCTTCCTGATCGTGGGTGACGAAGACGCTGGTGACATGCACCTCGTCGTGCAGGCGGCGCAGCCACCGGCGCAGCTCCTTGCGGACCCGCGCATCGAGCGCGCCGAACGGCTCGTCGAGGAGCAGCATCTTGGGCTCGACCGCGAGCGCGCGCGCCAGCGCGATGCGCTGGCGCTGGCCGCCGGAGAGCTGGTGCGGGTAGCGGCCGGCGATCGAGTCGAGCTGCACCAGCGTCAGCAGCTCCATCACCTTGGCCCGGATCGTCGCCTCGCCGGGGCGGACGTCGCGCGGCTTGACGCGCAGGCCGAAAGCGACGTTCTCGAAGATCGTCATGTGGCCGAACAGCGCGTAGTGCTGGAAGACGAAGCCGACCTTGCGCTCGCGCACGTCAGCGCTGGTGGTGTCCTCGCCGTGAAACAGCACGCTGCCGGAATCGGGCACCTCGAGGCCGGCGATGATGCGCAACAAGGTCGTCTTGCCCGAGCCCGAGGGGCCGAGCAGCGCCACCAGCTCGCCATCGCCGATGTCGATGTTGAGGTTGTCGCAGACGACGGTAGCGCCGAAGCGCTTGTTGAGATTGCGGACCTGGATGCTCATTTGCCCTCCGCTCACACGGTGATGGTCGATCGCTGGATCCGCCGCTCGACCAGGAACTTCACCAGCAAGGTGACCAAGGCGAGCCCGGCGAGCAGCGAGGCGACGGCGAATGCCGCCGCGAACTGGTATTCGTTGTAGAGGATCTCGATGTGCAGCGGCATGGTGTTGGTCTGGCCGCGGATGTGCCCGGAGACGACGCTCACCGCACCGAACTCGCCCATCGCCCGGGCGTTGCAGAGGATCACGCCGTAGAGCAGCGCCCACTTCACGTTCGGCAGGGTGACGCGCAGGAACATCTGCCAGCCGCCGGCACCGAGCACCCGCGCCGCCTCCTCCTGCTCGGTGCCTTGCGCCTGCATCAGCGGAATCAGCTCGCGGGCGACGAACGGGAAGGTAATGAAGACGGTGGCCAGCACGATCCCCGGCAGGGCGAAGATCACCTTCAGGTCGTGGTCGCGCAGCCACTCGCCGAACCAGCCCTGCAAACCGAACACCAGCACGTAGATCAGGCCGGCGATGACCGGGCTCACCGAGAACGGCAGGTCGATCAGGGTGAGCAGCACGTTCTTGCCGCGAAAGTCGAACTTGGCGATCGACCAGGCGGCGGCAATGCCGAACACCAGGTTGAGCGGCACCGCGACCAGCGCCGCGATCAGGGTCAGCTTGATCGCCGAGACCGCATCGGGCTCGGTGATCGCCGCCCAGTAGACCTGCAGCCCCTTCTTCAGCGCCTCGACGAACACCGCTGCGAGCGGCACGAACAGGAACAGGGTCAGGAACACGAGGGCGAGCGCAATCAGGCTGCGCCGCACCCAGGCCGGCTCGGTCGTCGACGGCGTCGCCGGGCGGCGGCCCTCAGTGCCGGGCGTGCTCATCGTCCCTGCCTCGCGCGCGTCCAGGCCTGCAGGCCGTTGATCGCCAGCAGCATCGCGAACGAGGCGACCAGCATCACCACCGCGATCGCGGTCGCGCCGGCGTAGTCGTATTGCTCGAGCTTGGTGATGATGAGCAGCGGCGTGATCTCCGAAACCATCGGCAGGTTGCCGGCGATGAAAATCACCGAGCCGTACTCGCCGAGCGCGCGCGCGAACGCGAGGGCGAAGCCGGTGAGGAGCGCCGGCGTCAGGATCGGCAGGATCACGCGGGTGAAGGTCTGCCAGCGGGTCGCGCCGAGCGTCGCCGCAGCCTCCTCGATCTCCTGCTGCAGGTCCTCGAGCACCGGCTGCAAGGTACGGACGACGAAGGGCAGGCCGATGAAGGTGAGCGCGACCCAGACGCCGACCGGCGTGAAGCTCACCTTGAACGGCAGCCAGCGGCCGATCCAGCCGTTGCCCGAGTACAGCGCCGTCAGCGCAATGCCGGCGACGGCGGTGGGCAGTGCGAACGGCAGGTCGACCAACGCATCGACGAAGCGCCGGCCGGGAAACTCGTAGCGCACCAGCACCCAGCAGACGAGTAGGCCGAAGATCGCGTTGACCGCCGCTGCCAGGAACGAGGCGCCGAAGGTGAGCCGGTACGAGGCGACGACCCGCTCGGAGCTGACGGCGCTCCAGAACGCGGGCCAGGTCATCGTCGCCGTCTTCAGGAAGGCCGCGGCGAGCGGCACCAGGACGATCAGCGACAGGTAGAGCAGCGTGAACCCCAGCGCCAGATCGAAGCCGGGGAGAACACTGTGACGCCTCAGCAGCGTGCGGGATAGAAGCATGCTGCCGAAGTGTGGGTCGTTTTCAGTTTTTGGCGGCGAGGACCTGATCGTAGATCGCGCCGTCGTCGAAATGCTCCTTCTGCGCCTTGGTCCAGCCGCCGAAGAACTCGTCGATGGTGAAGGTCTGGACCTTCGGGAAATCCTTGCCGTACTTCGCCAGCAGCGCGGTCGAGCGCGGCCGAAGCTGGTGCTTGGCGGCGATCTCCTGGGCCTCGTCGCTCCACAGGAACTTGAGGTAGGCCTCGGCCTGCTTGCGCGTGCCCTTCTTGTCGACGACCTTGTCGATCACCGACACCGGGTTCTCCGCCAGGATGGTCGACTTCGGATACACCACCTCGAAGTTGTCGCCGAACTCGTTGCGGATCAGGTTGACTTCGCTCTCGAAGGTGCAGAGGGCGTCGCCGATCGAGCGCTGGGCGAAGGTCGTGGTCGCCGCCCGGCCGCCGCCGTCGAACACCGGCACGTTGGCGAAGATCTTCTGCACCAGGGCGCGCGCCTGCGCCGGCGTGCCGCCGGCCTTCAGCACCGAGCCCCAGGCCGCGACGTAGGTGTAGCGGCCGTTGCCGGTGATCTTCGGGTTGGGAATGACGACGCTGGTGCCGGGCTTGGCGAGATCGGCCCAGTCGCGGATCGCCTTGGGGTTGCCCTTGCGCACCAGGATCACCGTGACCGAGGTCGTCGGCGCCGCATTGTTGGGCAGCCGCTTGGCCCAGTCGTCGGGAATGAGCTTCCCCCGGCTGGCGAGGATGTCGATGTCGCTGGATTGATTCATGGTCACGACATCGGCCTCGAGACCGTCTAGCACTGCGCGTGCCTGCTTGCTCGAGCCGCCGTGCGACTGGTCGACCTTGATGTCTTCCCCGGTCTGCTGCTTCCACGACCGCTGAAACGCGGGATTGATTTCCTTGAAGAACTCGCGAGCGACGTCGTAGCTGACGTTGAGCAAGGTCGGGCCGGCGGCCAATAGCGGGAACGCCGGGACGACGCCGACGGCAAGCACGGCGGCGGCCCGGACGAGCGCGACGCGACGGGCCGGGCGATGAGCGGGGGAATGACGCATGAGGGATCTCTCCGAGGCCTGCGGACGGCGGGCAACCGGGCATGTTATGGCCGGCCATGAGGCCGACAACGACAGCTTCGTCGAAAGCTTATTACAGCTCGCTCTGAGATGCCGCACTGCCCCGGCGCGAACCGACCAGCGTCCGCGCCCGCTCTGCGAGCGCGGCGTCGGCCCCGTCGATCGCCGGGAGCTCGCCGGCGAGGGCGTTCTTCACCAGCCGCTCGGCGGTCGCGGCATGCGGCGTCACGGCGCCGAGGAAGCGCAGGCCGCCGGAATCGGCGAGAAGCAGGGTCGGGAAGTTCTCGATGTCCGGATCACCGAGCGCGTCGGACTCGTCCTCGATGTCGATCCAGGCGAAATCGGCCCGGCCGGAAAACTGGGCCGAGAGCGCATCGAAGGTCGCGCGGTAGTCGCGGCAACTGCCGCACCACTCGGCGCACAGACACGCCACCAGCAGCCGGCGGGCCTCGGTCATGCTCGCGCTCAGCCCTCGACGTGCAGCATGTCGTGGATTTCGTGCTCGTGCGTCGGCGGCCCGTCGAGGTTGATCGTCTCCCAGCCGTTGTCGTAGTCGACGATCCGGAAGCGCCGCGCCGGCTCCAGGCCGTGCGGCCCGGGAAAGAGGGCGAACACGTCGTCGCCGCGGCGGAGCGCGGCCACGACTTCGGAGACGTCGGCGATCACCGGCTCGGTGTGCCACTCGTTGGTCTCGGTATTGACCGGCCCCCAATCGACGCCGGTGACGCGCCCATCCGCGTCGAGGCGAACCCGGGCTACGGCATGCACTTTCATCGCTTCACTCTCCCGCTGGGATCCGACGGCTCAGTATGCCCAAACCCGGGCGACTCATTCGCCGCGGCGGATCCATTCGGCGGCACGCTCGGCGATCATCAACGTCGGCGCGTTGGTATTGCCGCTGGTGATCGTCGGCATGATGCTGGCATCGACCACGCGCAGCCCCGGCACGCCGTGGACGCGCAGCCTCGCATCGACCACCGCCTTCGGGTCGGCGGCGGGGCCCATCTTGGCGGTGCCGACCGGATGGAAGATCGTCGTGCCGATGTCGCCGGCGAGCTGCGCCAGCTCGGCGTCGCTCTCGAACTGCACCCCGGGCTTGAGCTCGCGCGGCTTGAAGCGGGCCAGCGCCGGCTGGGCGACGATCCGCCGGGTGATGCGCAGGCTCTCGGCGGCCACCCGGCGATCATCCTCGGTGGCGAGGTAGTCGGGCGCGATGCGGGGCGCGTCGTCGATCGCGGCGGAGCGGATCTGCACCGTGCCGCGGCTCGTCGGATTGAGGTTGCACACGCTCGCGGTGAAGGCGTCGTATCGATGCAGCGGCTCGCCGAAGGCGTCGAGCGAGAGCGGCTGCACGTGGTACTCGAGATTCGGATGCGGCCGGTCCGGCCGGCTGCGGGTGAAGGCGCCGAGCTGCGACGGCGCCATGCTCATCGGCCCGCTGCGCTTCCAGGCGTAGTGCAGGGCGATCTTCGCCTTGCCCCAGAGCGAGTTGGCCAGGCCGTTGAGGGTCTGCACCCCCTCGACGCCGAAGACGGCGCGGATCTGCAGGTGGTCCTGGAGGTTCTCGCCGACGCCGCCGAGCTCGCGGCGGACGGCGATGCCGCGGGCCTGAAGCAGCGGTGCCGGGCCGATGCCGGAGAGCTGCAGGATCTGCGGCGTGCCGATCGCGCCGGTGGCGAGGATGACCTCGCCGCCGGGGGCGAGCCTCGCCGTTTCGGAAGCACCGCCGCCGGCCGGCGCGACGCGCACGCCGCTCGCTCGGCCGTCGCCATCGAGCTCGATCCGGTCGATGTGTGCGCCGGTCCAGACCTGCAGGTTGGGCCGGCGCTCGATCGGCCGAAGGAACGCCTTGGTCGCGTTCCAGCGGATGCCGGCGCGCTGGTTGACCTCGAAGTAGCCGACGCCCTCGTTGTCGCCGCGGTTGAAGTCGTCGGTGTGCGGGATGCCGGCCTCGCGGGCGGCGGCGGCGAAGGCATCGAGCACGTCCCAGCGCAGCCGCTGCTTTTCCACCCGCCACTCGCCGCCGGGGCGTTTGCCCTTCGGATCGAACCCGGGCGCGGCGTGGAAGGCGTCGGCCCCCTTGTGGAAATCCTCGTGCTTGAGGAAGTAGGGCAGGCATTCGTCCCAGCTCCAGCCGGGATTGGCTCCGAAGCCGTCGCCTGCCCCCCAGCCGTCGTAGTCGCGGGCCTGGCCGCGCATGTAGATCATGCCGTTGATGCTGCTGCAGCCGCCCAGCACCTTGCCGCGCGGATAGCGCAGGCTCCTGCCGTTGAGGCCGGCCGCCGGCTCGGTGGCGTACAGCCAGTCGGTGCGCGGGTTGCCGATGCAGTACAGGTAGCCGACCGGGATGTGGATCCACAGGTAGTCGTCGTTGCCGCCGGCCTCGATCAGGAGGACGTGCTTCGTCCGGTCGGCGCTCAGCCGGTTGGCGAGGAGGCACCCGGCCGTGCCGGCGCCGCAGACGATGTAGTCGTAGGCGGCCGCGGGCTCGACGTTCGCGGCAGTCACCTCGCGCCTCCGCCCAGGCCGGGGAAGAGCTTCACCAGGCCGTCCGACATCACCTCCACCGCCAGGGCGGCGAGCAGGATGCCCATCAGCCGGGTCATGACGTTGATGCCGGTGCGGCCGAGCACCCGGGCGATCCGGGGCGAGAGGCTGAACGCCAGCCAGACCGCCAGGCCGATGACGACGCCGTAGCCGACCAGGATCGCCAGCTGCCACCAATGCCGCGTCTTCTCGGCGTAGATCACCATGGTGGAGATCGTCGCCGGCCCGGTGAGCAGCGGGATGGTCAGCGGCACGATCGCGATCGAGTCGCCGGCGTCGACCTTGTCGCTGCCTTCGCTCAGGTCGGCACTGCGGCTTTCGGCCGGCTGGGCATTGAGCATCTGCAGCGCCGAGACCAGCAGCAGCATGCCGCCGCCGACCTGGAACGACGCCAGCGAGATGCCGAAGAATTCGATGATGCGCAGGCCCGCCAGCGCGCTGACGGCGATGACGACGAAGGCGCCGATCGCCGCGACGCGGATCGTCCGGCGGCGCTGCTCGCGACTGAAACCGCGTGTGAAATGGATGAAGAACGGAATCACGCCGATCGGATTGACGATCGCCAGCAGCGCGAGCAGCGGCTTCAGGACTTCCATCGGCAGACGGGGGCGGGCGGTGCGCTCAGGCGCGTTCGGGAGGTAGATTGTCGTCGGCCAACGCCCGCAGGTAGGCCAGGCCGGCCACGGCGCGGGCGCCGTACCAGCTGAGCAGCTCGCCGTCGACCCGCTGGATCGTGGCGCCCGGGCAGAGCGCCTGCGCCGCGGCGACATGGCGGGCCTCGAAGGCGAACGGCTCGGAGCTGAGCAGCACCCGCTCGACGCTGCCCAGCCAGGGTTCGTCGCCCCCGAGCGGCGGATACCGTCCCGCGCCGGCCGGGCCGCCCTCGACCGCCGGCAGGGTGAGCCAGCCGATCCGGGCGAGCATCCGCGAGAGGTAGGTGTCGCGGGCGACCGTCATCCAGGGGTCATGCCAGATCAGGTAGAGCACGTTCCGCTCCGGGCGCCCGTCCGGCCGGGTGGCGGCCAGCTCCCGGGCCAGGGCGGCCTGCAGGAATTCGGCGCGGGCGGCGACGTCGCCGAGGCCGCAGAACACCGCCGCGAGCTGCGCCACCAGCGCCAGGTTGTCCTCCGGCCCGAACGGATGGGTGACGACGATCTCCGGCGCGTCCTTCCCCCAGGCGCGCATTGCCTCGACCGTCTCGCGCCGGTTCTCGTCGACGTTGACGAGGACGTGCGTCGGCGCCAGCCGGCGCAGCTTGGCCAGGTTCACGGTCTTGGTGCCCCCGACCTTGGGCACCCCGGCCAGCGCGGCGGCGGGGTGGATGCACCAGCCGGTGCGCGCCACCAGCCAGTCGCCCAGCCCGAGGGCGACCACGAGCTCGGTCAGGCTCGGCACCAGGCTGGCGATCCGCACCGACACGGGGTGTTCGCCGCTCATCCGTGCTCAGTCCAAAAAGCAACAGTCTCGGTGGGAACCTGCTGCGACTTTTCCGGCAGTTCACTTATATTCGCCAGTCTGTGTCTTGGAAGCAGCGCCTTCTTGAAATCGTTCACGGTGGGTAGAAGCTCCAAATTTAGGCAAATAACAGGAAGGGAGCTCACCCGTGGGCAATAAACTGTACGTCGGCAATCTCTCGTACAACATTCGCGACGACGATCTTCAGCAGGCGTTCGCTCAGTACGGAACGGTCAATTCGGCCAAGGTCATGATGGACCGCGACACCGGCCGCTCGAAGGGCTTCGGCTTCGTCGAGATGGGTTCCGACCCCGAGGCACAAGCAGCCATCAACGGCATGAACGGTCAGGCCCTCGACGGCCGCGCCATCGTCGTCAACGAGGCCCGTCCGCGCGAAGAGCGTCCGGGCGGCTTCCGCGGCGGCAGCGGTGGCGGCGGCTACGGCGGCGGCGGCTCGGGTGGCGGCGGCTACGGCGGCGGCGGTGGTCGCTCGGGTGGCGGTGGCTACGGCGGCGGCGGTTCCGGCGGTGGCGGCGGCTACGGCGGTGGTGGCGGCGGTCGCTCCGGCGGCGGTGGCGGCTACGGCGGTGGCGGCGGTGGCCGCTCCGGCGGTGGTGGCGGCGGCGGTCGCGGCGGCTACTGAACCGGTTTCCCGGTCAAGACGAAGGCGGTGCAGCGAAAGCGCACCGCCTTTTCTCATGGCGCCTCGACCCGGCGGCGCTTGCGCGGCCGGCCGGCGAGGAGCCGATCGAACAGGGCGTTCGGAATCAGCCGCAGCAACCCGACGACGATTCCCATCTGCCAGGGGATGACCCGCCAGCTCGTGCCGCGCTCGATCGCCCGCCACGCCCGATCGGCGAAATCGGCGGCGCTCATCAGGAACGGCATCGAGTAGCGATTGCCGCGGGTCAGCGGCGTGTCGATGTAGCCGGGGGCAATCGTCACCACCTTGACGCCGAACGGCCGCATCTCGCCGCGCAGCGACTCGCAATAGCCGATCACCGCCGCCTTGCTGGCGCAGTAGGCACCGTGCCCGGGCAGGCCGCGAATGCCGGCGACACTGGCGATGCCGACCAGCCGTCCGGAACGGCGCTCCTGCATCGCCGCGACGAAGGGATGGAAGGTCGACGCCATGCCAAGGACATTGGTCTCGAGCGTGGCGCGCATCACCTCCAGGTCGGCGGGATCGGCGGTATCGATGCCGACGCTGATGCCGGCGTTGGCGATGACCACGTCGGGCACGCCCTGGGCGGCGATGCAGGCCTTGCCGGCGGCGACGCTCGCGGCGACGTCGCGCACGTCGGCGGTGTAGACGGCGAAGCGGCCG